>NZ_JBJURN010000040.1:0-1735 GCF_046622475.1 Enterobacter sp. LM3
AATCTGTATCAAAGCTGAAAATATTCTGTCTCTTCGCCGAAACAGCTTCGGCGTTGTAAGGTTAAGCCTCACGGTTCATTAGTATCGGTTAGCTCAACGTATCGCTACGCTTACACACCCGACCTATCAACGTCGTCGTCTTCAACGTTCCTTCAGGACTCTCAAGGAGTCAGGGAGAACTCATCTCGGGGCAAGTTTCGTGCTTAGATGCTTTCAGCACTTATCTCTTCCGCATTTAGCTACCGGGCAATGCCATTGGCATGACAACCCGAACACCAGTGATGCGTCCACTCCGGTCCTCTCGTACTAGGAGCAGCCCCCCTCAATTCTCCAGCGCCCACGGCAGATAGGGACCGAACTGTCTCACGACGTTCTAAACCCAGCTCGCGTACCACTTTAAATGGCGAACAGCCATACCCTTGGGACCTACTTCAGCCCCAGGATGTGATGAGCCGACATCGAGGTGCCAAACACCGCCGTCGATATGAACTCTTGGGCGGTATCAGCCTGTTATCCCCGGAGTACCTTTTATCCGTTGAGCGATGGCCCTTCCATTCAGAACCACCGGATCACTATGACCTGCTTTCGCACCTGCTCGAGCCGTCACTCTCGCAGTCAAGCTAGCTTATGCCATTGCACTAACCTCCTGATGTCCGACCAGGATTAGCTAACCTTCGTGCTCCTCCGTTACTCTTTGGGAGGAGACCGCCCCAGTCAAACTACCCACCAGACACTGTCCGCAACCCGGATTACGGGTCTACGTTAGAACACCAGCCATTAAAGGGTGGTATTTCAAGGTCGGCTCCACGCAGACTGGCGTCCACGCTTCAAAGCCTCCCACCTATCCTACACATCAAGGACCAGTGTTCAGTGTCAAGCTATAGTAAAGGTTCACGGGGTCTTTCCGTCTTGCCGCGGGTACACTGCATCTTCACAGCGAGTTCAATTTCACTGAGTCTCGGGTGGAGACAGCCTGGCCATCATTACGCCATTCGTGCAGGTCGGAACTTACCCGACAAGGAATTTCGCTACCTTAGGACCGTTATAGTTACGGCCGCCGTTTACCGGGGCTTCGATCAAGAGCTTCGCGTTGCCGCTAACCCCATCAATTAACCTTCCGGCACCGGGCAGGCGTCACACCGTATACGTCCACTTTCGTGTTTGCACAGTGCTGTGTTTTTAATAAACAGTTGCAGCCAGCTGGTATCTTCGACTGATTTCAGCTCCACCCGCAGGGGCTTCACCTACATATCAGCGTGCCTTCTCCCGAAGTTACGGCACCATTTTGCCTAGTTCCTTCACCCGAGTTCTCTCAAGCGCCTTGGTATTCTCTACCTGACCACCTGTGTCGGTTTGGGGTACGATTTTGTGTTACCTGATGCTTAGAGGCTTTTCCTGGAAGCAGGGCATTTGTTACTTCAGCACCGTAGTGCCTCGTCATCACACCTCAGCGTTAATAAGGTACCGGATTTACCTGGAACCTCCGCCTACATGCTTAAACCGGGACAACCGTCGCCCGGCTAACATAGCCTTCTCCGTCCCCCCTTCGCAGTAACACCAAGTACAGGAATATTAACCTGTTTCCCATCGACTACGCCTTTCGGCCTCGCCTTAGGGGTCGACTCACCCTGCCCCGATTAACGTTGGACAGGAACCCTTGGTCTTCCGGCGAGCGGGCTTTTCACCCGCTTTATCGTTACTTATGTCAGCATTCGCACTTCTGATACCTCCAGCA
>NZ_JBJURN010000040.1:1795-3034 GCF_046622475.1 Enterobacter sp. LM3
GTCGCTGCCGCAGCTTCGGTGCATGGTTTAGCCCCGTTACATCTTCCGCGCAGGCCGACTCGACCAGTGAGCTATTACGCTTTCTTTAAATGATGGCTGCTTCTAAGCCAACATCCTGGCTGTCTGTGCCTTCCCACATCGTTTCCCACTTAACCATGACTTTGGGACCTTAGCTGGCGGTCTGGGTTGTTTCCCTCTTCACGACGGACGTTAGCACCCGCCGTGTGTCTCCCGTGATAACATTCTTCGGTATTCGTAGTTTGCATCGGGTTGGTAAGCCGGGATGGCCCCCTAGCCGAAACAGTGCTCTACCCCCGAAGATGAGTTCACGAGGCGCTACCTAAATAGCTTTCGGGGAGAACCAGCTATCTCCCGGTTTGATTGGCCTTTCACCCCCAGCCACAAGTCATCCGCTAATTTTTCAACATTAGTCGGTTCGGTCCTCCAGTTAGTGTTACCCAACCTTCAACCTGCCCATGGCTAGATCACCGGGTTTCGGGTCTATACCCTGCAACTTAACGCCCAGTTAAGACTCGGTTTCCCTTCGGCTCCCCTATACGGTTAACCTTGCTACAGAATATAAGTCGCTGACCCATTATACAAAAGGTACGCAGTCACACCACGAAGGTGCTCCCACTGCTTGTACGTACACGGTTTCAGGTTCTTTTTCACTCCCCTCGCCGGGGTTCTTTTCGCCTTTCCCTCACGGTACTGGTTCACTATCGGTCAGTCAGGAGTATTTAGCCTTGGAGGATGGTCCCCCCATATTCAGACAGGATACCACGTGTCCCGCCCTACTCTTCGAGTTCACAACCTGTGCATTTTCGTGTACGGGGCTGTCACCCTGTATCGCCGGACTTTCCAGACCGTTCCACTAACACACAAGCTGATTCAGACTCTGGGCTGCTCCCCGTTCGCTCGCCGCTACTGGGGGAATCTCGGTTGATTTCTTTTCCTCGGGGTACTTAGATGTTTCAGTTCCCCCGGTTCGCCTCGTTAACCTATGTATTCAGTTAACGATAGTGTGTCGAAACACACTGGGTTTCCCCATTCGGACATCGCCGGGTCAAAGGTTCATATCACCTCGCCGGCGCTTTTCGCAGATTAGCACGTCCTTCATCGCCTCTGACTGCCAGGGCATCCACCGTGTACGCTTAGTCGCTTAACCTCACAACCCGAAGATGTTTCTTTCGATTCATCACCGACTTGCGAAAATTTGAGAGACTCGAACACACCATT
>NZ_JBJURN010000041.1:0-2300 GCF_046622475.1 Enterobacter sp. LM3
GGATACCCCTGTGCAGCAGTGTTTGTTACCCCACCGAACGCGTATGAAGCACGGTTATCTGCACTTTGTTTGCTGGCAAGACCTGATGGTTGAGGTGAGAGCATTTGAACAACACCACCAATGATCAACGCACCACCAGCCTGATAGAAAAAAGGCGAAGCCGCTGCAAAAGGCGTAAAGTTTAGAACTACACCAACAGCTACTAATACGGCCCCCAAAATTGTCTGCAGGACACCGGCCTTTTTACTGCCTATAGTTACGGGAACAATTCGGATTACCTCACCAGTCACAGGGAAACCTAAATCATCTTCCCCAATATTTTTCTTTCCCCGAAATACCGCATAGGTCATACCGCGTTGTTTGCTGGTGTTCATGTACTGCTCGAAGCCTTTTATAGTCGCAGATAGAGCTCTGCATGCCTCGTGAGTAGTGCTAATCAAGCGATGGTGAGTTTTTCCAAAGGTTTTACCCAAAGGTCCATGCAACTCAATTTGAACCATAATTTCTTGCATTCGTTACTCCCATAAAAAACCACCCGAAGGTGGTTTCATATATTTCAATGCACTGTCATTGGTAAAATATCGACATTACCACTTTGGTCAGTGAATATTCTTAATACCCTAGGAGCGCCAGGCTTGATAATAAACTCCCGTTCTTTTTTCGGTGCTCCGCTACAAAGTCCCTTACCCGCGAATCCTGCACCAATAATTGATTCACCCGCTGGTAAATAAGCTCTAACTTTTTCCCCTGTTTCAAGCTCAGCAACTGGTATACCATCTACATAGGATGTGATAGCACACCCTCCAGCTACAAACCCTTTGTCACGAACGATGGTGACTTCTGTCGTATTTGGTTTTTGATGGAATTGAACCGAAGCATTAACTTCTTTTGCATTTTGAGGAAGTACTGGTTCGGTTGAACAACCCGCAACGCCTATTGCGATTAGAAGCAGTAAAGTTTTTTTCATATCCCTATCACCTTTGATCAATTTGCCAAATGGTAGCAGGGATCGGAGAGACGACAAAACCCGCAGTTAAGCGGGTTTGATGATGGTCCAGAACTGAACTATGTAGTTACATCAACGCATTACGCCACATCAGCACCGTATATCAGATGGCGCAAAGCTTTAACACCTTCGGCATTGTAACGAAATGCCTCAACTTGTTTGCTGGAGTGCGCGATGAATAGACTCAATGCACTATATATCAAGGCACGCACAGGACTTTCACCCTATGAAATGACGCCTGAGCGCGCTCTAATAAAAATGGCAAGGCGTCTCGGTCGCGATGAGATAGCCGCTATCCATATCAGGCTTAGACAACTCCATGCCGAGCTTGCGATGGTTGAAGCATGGGATGGCGATGAGCAGGACATGATATGGAAAGCCATTGACGAATATCAGAAGCTCTTACGGTTCATAGGCGGTAAAAAGTCCACCTGAAAGACTAGTGGTATCTTTGATACTGCTCTCTAACAAATTTAATAGTTCCTTTTCTTGGATCAATATCTTTGACACAGGTAGACAGATCGGTGCTCATTTTTGCCAATCCCTGAGCCGGGTTAACATTACCTAGCTCAACATCAGAAAACCAGGTTGTTGCTGCATTGGCGTTGTCGACAAGGCATCCAGCTTGCTGCGCTACAACTTTTGTCATCATTAACTGCATTCCAAAAACCGAAGTTGGAATCGCTAACGCAAACATTACCAACCGAACAATTAGTATACCTTTCATAGGATTGTAAAGCCCCTGGATATAATATGTGTCAGGTATAGTAACGACCGTCGGAAGCAAGCCCTTAGGATAATTACCAATTTTTACTCTTGGTGAAACTCATCCCATCCGAGTACGCTAAAACAGTGTGTTAAATCTAACGATCTTCATCGTTCTTTCCTGCCAGTATCCGCCATAGGGCACGCGCTTACTGAGATGCCCATATAGATGGTGCAGCAGCATATTACCCTCCAGCAGAATACCCGCGTGATTCCACTTATCGGCCTGTACCTGCATGATCACCATATCGCCTGGTTGCGGCGGTCCGTCGAATTCACGGAAACCGCACTCATACCAGCAATCCTGATAAAAGTTGTCCGGATAGTCGCTTTCCCACCAGGGATAATCGACCCGGTAATCTTTCAACTCGATACCGTGGGTCTGACTGAAATAGCTCATCACCAGTCCCCAGCAGTCAAAGTGACCAAGCACAAACGGGCGTTCCAGCAGGGGAAGTTCGCCGCGCGGCTGAATAGTGCGTAAATCCCCCTCTGGCCAGCTCACAATATGCCAGGGCAGCAGCGTGGC
>NZ_JBJURN010000042.1:0-2288 GCF_046622475.1 Enterobacter sp. LM3
AAAAAACCCGGTGACCTGACGGCGGATGAGAAGCGACTGGTCAGCAGCCTGGTAAGTATTGCGGGTGGTCTGGCGGGTGCTGCGGTGACAGACGGTAACCTCTCCATGGCGGCTGTGGGGGCTAATACTGCCCGTGTGGAGGTTGAGAATAACTCGATGGGCGCACTGGGAGCAGCGGAAGCCGCTGCAAACACCGCCGCCGCGATGGCCGGCGCGGCCGGAAACGGCAGTAAAGGCTCAGCGAACGGTGATGACTGGGATGCCGGCAGTGGCTGTGAAGGCACGCGTGAACAGTGTGCGGTGCGTGACGGAACGCGCGGGCTAGGTCATACAGAACTGCCTGTCGCTGATAAGGATCCGAGCGGTGGTAAGCTGGTTAATCCGGATCAGCGTGATGAACAGGGTGTCACGCATACCGGCAACAATCAGCCCTCAGAACAGGGAGCCACGAACACCGGTAACCCGGATGGCAAGCCTGATACTGGCGGTAATACCACGGTAACGCCGCGCCCGGATGGGCCTGGTAAAGATGATTTTATCTATATGTCAGATGGACATATGCTGGGGGCTAGTGGCGTTAAAGTTCCAAGTAAAACCATATGGAAAGGTGAGGGAAAAGAACGTATTGACGTAGAGAATCCAAATCCGGGGCAAAGACCCGGACAGGTGCATTACCAAGATAGCAAAAACAATAAATATTATTACAATCCAAATAGTAATGATTTCTATAGCTTTGATGCTTCAAAGAACAAAGTTCCTGCACCTTCTTCAGTAAATAAACTACTTGAAGATCCTAAATTTAAACAGGCCATAGATAAGGGCATGAAACAGTATTTGGGGGAGAAATGATAGTCTTAAATAGAAAGTTCAAAGATAATGTTCTGATCAAAGTACATAAATCATGCCCTATACCTATCGAGCTATTATTGTTGATTAATGATGGTTTTGTCGTTCACAAGAATGACTGTGTGTTTTTTAAAGCTAAACAACCTATTGATGTTGATAGTGGAAATTTCTTTGATAAAACAGAGGAAGAGTGTTTTTATAACGAGTTAAGGATTAGTGATTATACTGACTATGATATTGCTTCTATTGCAGTGAATGTATCAGAGATGATTGCCAATAAATTGCAATACACAATGCCATCAAGGAAATTTGAAGTGGTGGCAATTTTTGATGATTTTGACGATGAAATAGATGCGGTTATTAAATTCCATACATTAAGAAAGGAGGAGGCTCCGTACATTGATATACAATATATTGATGAGTATCAGCAACCTCTTTATATATGTAGGGCGGAGTAAACTTAGCACAGAAATCCCGTCCTCAGCAGGCGGGATTTTTTTGCCTCTTGATTCTTTTCGGTAATTTTTGAACCCACCCCGGCAGGCTATTTAACGATAGCCTGATTCTCACCTCAAAATCTCCACACCCCACACAAAATCGACATCTTGATAATTGGCATTTAAAATCAGTTGGTTACATTTTTTAAAATGCAAAATGAAATTATTTAACGTGTTAATCCGAGTCGTCAGGGGAGTCGTATCTTTTAAGGTGATGACTCCCGCATGACTCGCGGAGGGAGTCGCCGGACGACTCCCCGAAACTGAATATACAGCAAGTCTGAGAGGCCGGAAAAAATGTTATCACTGAAGCCGCGCCTTACTCGTTGTCCAACGTTTCACACCGCCAGATTAAAATCTGCCAGTGCTCAGCGTTGTTATTAATCAATGTGGCATAAAAGTGGTGTACTCTTGATGTAATAGTGATGTATCTTCCTTTTATTCTCTCTGGTACCCTTCTGGTATCCCATCATGCAAGCATGATGGCCTTTATTCTGGACACAATCTTATTCCTGCCCCCCCTTAACCTACTTAAAAGCGTCAGCTTTATCGCCTGTTTTTTTGCTCAAAAATCCGCTATACACCTAACGCAGTGCGATAAATCGCACTAACACGATGATAATCAATGAAATATCGGGAAGCGAAAGAAGTGGCAGTATTAAAAATGAGGGTAAGCTACTGACATATTAAGTTTTTACAGTATTACTTTTTTAATACTGTCGTAAAAATAAAAAAGGTTCCCCAAACCATGCACTGATCGTGCACAGTTATTTTTTTATTAACTGTCCTGTGTGACGGTCTTTTTTAACCGTCTGTCACCTCGCTCCTGAAGACCAGCGTTCTGTTTCGTACTTGATAATCATCCCTCCCAGAAGCTGATTAATCACCTGCTGTTGCTCAGGGGCCAAAGGGTCTGTTATCGACTGGCAGATGAACACCACCGGG
>NZ_JBJURN010000043.1:0-1915 GCF_046622475.1 Enterobacter sp. LM3
CGAATCGTCACAGTGACGAAGCAGGTCGGCTATCTGCAGGACTACATCAAAGAGCAATGTCTGAAGTAAAAAAAACGGCACGTTGTAAATCACAAACTGAATTTAATGAGCCTCGCGAACTGCGGGGCTTTTTTATGTCGGCATTTCACCGCGCACCGCATGCGCACTATAACCACCGAACCAGACCCTTTGGAATGAGCCGTTGAGGAAGTCAGTTAGTGCTGGCGAGCCTCGGTGGGCTGACTCCCTATGCGGCAACGGTTCATCTCAAAGAGCAGACAAACGCTATGCATAATCTATCAGTTATTCCGGCCTTCGATTTTCGTGAAATGGTCACAACCATCGATAACAAGATCATCACCACATCACTCAAGGTTGCTGATTATTTTGGTAAACGTCACAAAGACGTTCTACGAGCGATCAGAAACCTTAAATGCTCCGATGATTTCACCCGGCGCAATTTTGCGCCCATTGATTTCATTGATAAAAATGGCGATATACAACCGATGTATAACATCACCCGAGACGGATGCATGATGCTCGTGATGGGCTTTACGGGTAAGGCGGCATATGCGGTTAAAGAGTGCTACATCAATGCATTCAACTGGATGGCTGAGCAACTGAGTCGAAGAGTTGCCATGGGCGAAGAAATGCAGCATCGCTACGCCATCAAAGAAACTCGCTCAAAACTGAAAGGAACGATCGGCAGCCGGTTGATGAACGAGCGGAAAAAAGAGAAGCGCGTCCTGGCGGTCGAGCATGAACATATCATGCAGGTGACGCAGCCAGATTTGCTGATTAGCTGATGGCGATATTACAGAAGCTCTTCACCGAGGGGCTTCGATAATGTCCTTGAAATATGCAATTCAATCCCCACTTAAATCTTGAAACCCGCCATTTTGTCAGGGTAAGAAAGGGAATTGTTATGTTAGCGAATTACTACGAAAACGGCCTCGTAACTACCACCGAGCAAGAAAAGCGCTTGATCGCGGTTCAGGCGGCTCTAGAAATTGCGAAAGCATCAGTATCAGCCAATACTGCCGATAGCAATAATTCGAAAGCATTGTGGGATTTGAAGCATGTAGCGCAAGAAGTCAATGCATTAGCTGATTCTATCCAAGCCGCATTGGAATAATCCAACTTCAGGCTGATGAATATGTGAACCGCCTCCGGGCGGTTTTTTGTTGCCATCACCATGAGTAAGCTCATCGTAATGGCTATAGGTACAGAGGAGGTTAGCTCTGCTGCCTAGCAAACTTGACTATCACACGCTTCCCGTTGATAGATAGTATTTGCTCTGTGTCGGGACGCATAATCCCCGTCCAATTTATAACCTCTCCGCTTTTTACTGCCTGAATCCTGATAGTGTACTTTCCTTCTTCTTTAAGGACTTGAGTAGTTAGAGATGCAGAGATATTGTCTGAATTCTCAGTGGAAGTGAGTGCAACGACGAGACCGATCCCTTGAGGTGGGTAGCGCAAATGATCAACTGATACTACCACCCAGAACATTTCATCTGGATCGGCACAGTCCCTAACGGTTTGTTTAGGTTCCCCAAATGCCTCAAAAGATGTCTTAGTGCAAAGCTGTTGATTACTTGCGGCATTAGCTATGCCCAGAAGGCACAGTGATATGGACGCGATGTAAACCTGAAATTTCATAAAACCTCCATTGTTTGCTATGTAATAAAAATCGTCCTTAACCTGAAAAACTTGAGCGGAACACTAGAAAATGACAAAACCTGCCAGGGAGGTCATCGAGACCGCGTAGAAGGCCGGAGTGATATCCCTCTAAAAAATTGCATCACGATACGGCAACTATATACCTAATGACGATGTTGATCGCGAGCTGCGTGACACGTGGCAGCGTCCCGGTGGTGGTTGATACTGCCTGTGACTGGGTAAAGCCAATCTAC
>NZ_JBJURN010000044.1:0-1635 GCF_046622475.1 Enterobacter sp. LM3
ATAAATGAATACCAAGTCTCAACGAGTGAACACGTAATTCATTACGAAGTTTAATTCATTGAGCATCAAACTTTTAAATTGAAGAGTTTGATCATGGCTCAGATTGAACGCTGGCGGCAGGCCTAACACATGCAAGTCGGGCGGTAACACAGGGAGCTTGCTCCCGGGTGACGAGCGGCGGACGGGTGAGTAATGTCTGGGAAACTGCCTGATGGAGGGGGATAACTACTGGAAACGGTAGCTAATACCGCATAACGTCGCAAGACCAAAGAGGGGGACCTTCGGGCCTCTTGCCATCAGATGTGCCCAGATGGGATTAGCTAGTAGGTGGGGTAACGGCTCACCTAGGCGACGATCCCTAGCTGGTCTGAGAGGATGACCAGCCACACTGGAACTGAGACACGGTCCAGACTCCTACGGGAGGCAGCAGTGGGGAATATTGCACAATGGGCGCAAGCCTGATGCAGCCATGCCGCGTGTATGAAGAAGGCCTTCGGGTTGTAAAGTACTTTCAGCGGGGAGGAAGGTGTTGTGGTTAATAACCACAGCAATTGACGTTACCCGCAGAAGAAGCACCGGCTAACTCCGTGCCAGCAGCCGCGGTAATACGGAGGGTGCAAGCGTTAATCGGAATTACTGGGCGTAAAGCGCACGCAGGCGGTCTGTCAAGTCGGATGTGAAATCCCCGGGCTCAACCTGGGAACTGCATTCGAAACTGGCAGGCTAGAGTCTTGTAGAGGGGGGTAGAATTCCAGGTGTAGCGGTGAAATGCGTAGAGATCTGGAGGAATACCGGTGGCGAAGGCGGCCCCCTGGACAAAGACTGACGCTCAGGTGCGAAAGCGTGGGGAGCAAACAGGATTAGATACCCTGGTAGTCCACGCCGTAAACGATGTCGACTTGGAGGTTGTGCCCTTGAGGCGTGGCTTCCGGAGCTAACGCGTTAAGTCGACCGCCTGGGGAGTACGGCCGCAAGGTTAAAACTCAAATGAATTGACGGGGGCCCGCACAAGCGGTGGAGCATGTGGTTTAATTCGATGCAACGCGAAGAACCTTACCTACTCTTGACATCCAGAGAACTTAGCAGAGATGCTTTGGTGCCTTCGGGAACTCTGAGACAGGTGCTGCATGGCTGTCGTCAGCTCGTGTTGTGAAATGTTGGGTTAAGTCCCGCAACGAGCGCAACCCTTATCCTTTGTTGCCAGCGGTTAGGCCGGGAACTCAAAGGAGACTGCCAGTGATAAACTGGAGGAAGGTGGGGATGACGTCAAGTCATCATGGCCCTTACGAGTAGGGCTACACACGTGCTACAATGGCGCATACAAAGAGAAGCGACCTCGCGAGAGCAAGCGGACCTCATAAAGTGCGTCGTAGTCCGGATTGGAGTCTGCAACTCGACTCCATGAAGTCGGAATCGCTAGTAATCGTAGATCAGAATGCTACGGTGAATACGTTCCCGGGCCTTGTACACACCGCCCGTCACACCATGGGAGTGGGTTGCAAAAGAAGTAGGTAGCTTAACCTTCGGGAGGGCGCTTACCACTTTGTGATTCATGACTGGGGTGAAGTCGTAACAAGGTAACCGTAGGGGAACCTGCGGTTGGATCACCTCCTTACCTTAAAGAACCTGCCTTTG
>NZ_JBJURN010000045.1:0-1458 GCF_046622475.1 Enterobacter sp. LM3
CAAGGCAATCATGAATAAAACCGTATGGCCGTCCCAAAAAAAACCACCATTTACACTAGCCAATCGAGGTATGACCAGAACACTCCCTCAGCAACACCAGGCTGATTACCTCCTCCTTCTACCTGCTCCCCGATGGACTATACCAAAGCGGAAATGATCGTTGCCTGTTAAGTGTTGATAGCTTCTCAGACGTGCTCCTGCCGAACGGCAAAGCAGCCAAGAGCAACGGATTACCCAAGATCATAGTCTGAAAGATTCTCTTTAATGTGCGCGTGCGATGCGCATAAAAAAGCCCCGAAAGAGCGAGGCTAAGTAACTAAAACCTAGATTAAAATTTTATAATACCCTCATTAAGTGCTTTTGTTAGATATGCGAGTTTAGGGTCAGAACCAATAAGTGTTTTTTGTCTCTTTAAGCCTATACTTACAAATCCACCGAGCACCGAAACGGCTGTTCCAACACCTAGTGTCTCGAATGGATTATCACTGTGGCTCGCCGATAACATCGTTACGCCAGCACTGTATATTTGTGAAAGATTGAATTTAAAAGATGTTGACACGTCAAATCGTAGAGGGCTTTTCCATCCTTCATTATTAAGTTTTTCTAAATCTACAATCGCATTTTTTAGCCCTGAAAATGCTTTTGCTCTTGATAGATTAAAGTCACATGACTCACGAACCTCAAAGTAAAGCTCATCCAAATATTCATGCAAGGACAATAATTCAGGTTTCCTTCTTTCCTTAAACTCTAATATATCTGCAATATGTACGTCTTTTTGAGGAACAGGAAGTAGCTTTGTTAACCCGAACTTTAGTGTATCACCTTCACTAGAATACGAATCTGGAATATTAATTTCCTCACCAAGGAAATGCATTCTCCATTCTATATCTGGTGATTTATGAATCAAATCAGACATGGTCTTAGCATGAATATCTGCTTGTATACCTACAAGTTCGCTGCCAGAAATACTCATGTACGAAAATCTAGGCCTCGTTAGAATACCACTATCAATTAAATCTGATTCATATGGTACACCAAGATGAATCTGATTAGTTGTTGGCGAGACCAATTTATCCCAGTATAAAGTAAAGTAATTTATATCAATTTCACTTATGAAATTCCTAGTAACAAAACTATCTGAATTACTCTTAGCGACCTCACATGGTGAAAAAACAACTCCTCTTTCCATGATATATTCTCATTTGAAGGATTAGTTGTTTAACATTATCAGTAAGAACGATCTGTAACCAACCCCCAAAATTGAGATATCTGTTCAATCTCACGGTTTAGTTTCATCACAAATTGAATGCCATGCTTTGTTATGCGTCAGGATGTCTTTCTTCGTCTGGCGGTCCATAACGTCGATGTCGTGATCAGTCAAGTAGATTGGCTTTACCCAGTCACAGGCAGTATCAACCACCACCGGGACGCTGCCACGTGTCACGCAGCTCGCGATCA
>NZ_JBJURN010000046.1:0-1389 GCF_046622475.1 Enterobacter sp. LM3
GGATACCCCTGTGCAGCAGTGTTTGTTACCCCACCGAACGCGTATGAAGCACGGTTATCTGCACTTTGTTTGCTGGCTAAACCTGCTGGTTGAGGGGAAAGCATCTGGACAACGCCACCCAGCATCATGGCTGCGCCTAATTTTGCAGCACCATATCCAGCTACGGATAGTGCTCCACCTGAGAAATATCCGATTGCCACACCAACAACGACAAGGACAGCACCAAGAATCGTCTGAAGTACCCCTGCTTTTTTACTACCAATAACTACTGGTATGATGCGAATAACCTCGCCCGTAACAGGAAATCCGAAATCATCCTGTCCAATATTTTTCTTATCTTTAAATACCGCGTAGGTAAGCCCTCTGGCTTTACTCGTGATTAAGAACTTTTCTAATCCATCAATCGTTTTTGTAAGGGAGTTAATTGCCTCTGCTGTAGTGCTTATTAAACGATGATGAACCTTTCCATAGGTTTTCCCCAATACGCCGCCAAGTTCTATTCTGGTCATCACCTCTGTCATATTTCCCCCATGAAAAAGCCACCTAGAGGTGGCTTGTTAAATATTTATGTGGATATTTAAATACAGGATCTGGCAGCATTTGCCCAGTGGTCATTCCAACCTTTTGCAACGGCATATACCTTAATATCGCTGCCACCATTAATAGATTTATCAATATTCACTACTGACAGCGCACCGAAGATATCATCTGATGCTGTTATTTTATAACCTGACTCAGTTGGAATACTGGTACTGGACGAACGAAGTTCGACCCATTTTGGTGCAAGGCATCTATTAACCTGATCTACATTTTTAGCCGAGTGCTCGGAAAGAATAGGTTTTTGCGATTCGAGAGAACTCACAGAGCAGCCCGCCAAGCCAAAAATAAGCGCTAAGAATATCTTTTTCATTTTCATGCTCCTTTGAAATTTAGTAAAGGTTAGCACAGAGACTTATAGCGAAGAACTTTCATCGTTCTATCCTGCCAGTACCCACCGTAAGGCACTCGCTGGCTCAGATGACCGTACAGATGATGGAGAAGCATGTTACCTTCCAACAGGATCCCCGCATGGTTCCACTTCTTCGACTGCACCTGCATGATGACCATATCGCCTGACTGTGGTGCGCCGGTGAACTCCCGAAAACCACACTCATACCAGCAGTCCTGGTAGAAGTTGTCCGGATAGTTATCTTCCCACCACGGATAATCAACCCGGTAATCGTGCAGCTCGATGTCATGCGTCTGCCGGAAGTAGCTCATCACCAGTCCCCAGCAGTCGAAATGGCCGAGCACAAATGGGCGTTCCAGCAGCGGAAGTTCGCCGCGCGGCTGAATAGTGCGTAAATCCCCCTCTGGCCAGCTCACAATATGCCAGGGCAGCAGCGTGGC
>NZ_JBJURN010000047.1:0-1373 GCF_046622475.1 Enterobacter sp. LM3
ATTAAAAATGCCCCGCGGGGGCGAGGCCGTTTTATACTTTGCAGGGGATATTTGTTTGACTATCCGCGAGTGGGGATATTCTCATTACGATGAGTCTACCCACAGTGTTGGCAATTAAAAAGCCACTAGCAGGTACTAGTGGCTTCAATTGTTGCGGAAAAACCGCTGGGCTTTGATTACGTCTTAGTGCTGATGTTGATGCTTCAAATCAGCATAAACACTACCAACCTCTTGCTTCACCTTATCTCTGTGGATTCTTGATGAATGATTAGAACCCCTCCTGCAGATGAAAGATATAAAGTGTAATGGTTTATTAAATTTGAGGTTAAGCTTAAACATCATATAGATGATCTCGCTGAGAGCCTCATTTGCAGGAGTCTCTTCCATGCAATGTGCCATAAACTCTTTCTGTTCAACATCTTCAACAAGGTTAACCTTGTCTCTTTCTTGTGCAAGATGTGCCCTTAAGAGGTGAATCGGTAATAACACTGAAAGTGCATCCTGAAAGGCATCCGCTGCGAGTTTTTTCTGCAAGTCAGATGCATCAACGCGTTTTAAAAAGCGTTCAACAAGCGGCATCATCAAATGACGGCGTAAAAAAACAACTCTTGCGTAGCTTACCGCCTGCCATAACAGTGCAAACACTATAACTACGGGAATTATTATTTCCATTTCATCCTCATGCTCGTAAAAGTACGGATGTACACACACCCGCATCCAGCTCTGAAGCTCATGTTTCTATGCCTGTGATCCCTTTTCATATAGAGCGATGATTTTTTCGTTATCTAACTTCTTAATCTTAGCAGCAAACCTAAGGATCAGATACAGAAACGGTACGCTTGCAATCAGGAGGTATCCAATGCTAGCGATTATCGGCGCTTTATCATAAAAGCTTAGTGTTGCATCAAGAAAAACTTTTGCAACCTGTGCTGCGGTAGAAGAGTTTTCTGCATCAGCCATTAATGCAGACTCCTTATGCTGTGAAATGTAGGAAAAATCTAACTTATCCGTTTCAACATGTAAATATGCGTATAGCTATATTGCTTGTGTATACAACTTAATTCTGAAAGAAAAATTTTTTCAACTACCAAAAATCTTAGTAAACCTTCCATCACCTAGGCTGCAGCCATTAATGTATTCATTCTCCTTATCTCATTTCCATAGTGATAACTTTTACAAATTCAGGTCGCCCCTTTGATATCAGAAGTTTTGACAATTTCTTGCCCACGCTTTGTTATGCGCCAGAATGTCTTTTTTCGTCTGGCGGTCCATAACATCGATGTCGTGATCAGTAAGGTAGATTGGCTTTACCCAGTCACAGGCAGTATCAACCACCACCGGGACGCTGCCACGTGTCACGCAGCTCGCGATCA
>NZ_JBJURN010000048.1:0-1326 GCF_046622475.1 Enterobacter sp. LM3
GCTTTACGCATGGCGATCTCCTCAGGGAATACAATCAGTATGTCGGAAGATCTCTAAAAGTGAGTGGTTCGTTTTACCGGGATACTTACATCGGGGCTTTGCAGCAGGTTCTGGTGATAGTAGTCCACGACCTGACGCAGCAGCGCCTGACCGTCGTCGTCGAGGTCGGCCAGTTTTGAACGCGGAGGAGGAGCCGCAGGAACGGCGGCGGCTGGTGATTGAGGCAGAACTCAGGATCTGACCGGTAAAAATGAAGATCCCGGCGCATGACCGGGATCTTCACTTACGCCTTGAGTTTTGAGTCTAATATTTTCTTGGCATCTATAAGACTGAGTGTATTCGCACCTCCAGAAAAATCAGGATCTGATGACTGCACAGGATCATCTTCCCACTCACAAACAGGGCAAATCTCATAGTTTCCAAGCTCAGTTATCGTCTTTTGACCACAGCAAGGGCAAGGATATAGATCATTTTCTGTCATTGCTTACTCCAGTACTCCATACCTTTTTCCGGTTTAAACATTGTTCTAGGAACGCCATTAACATCCTTGGAAGCAAATGTATTTGTTTTCGGGTTGTAGTAAAGCGTATCACCATTTGGGCGTGTTTTAGTCAGCGTACCTTCGGGCGGATTTCTCATAAAATCATGAGCCGCATCGACGTACTGTTTTGAGTTCTGATACTCAGGGAACTCAGCTTTATGTTTTTCCCAATGCCCATAGGCGTTTGATACAGGATCCTCTCTCTTGGTTTGGGTCCATATTTGAGTATCTTTATCTTTCCCACTTGCCTGAGAAGCACCGTCCGCATTATTAGATTGGGACCCATCTTTCTGCTGATTATTCCGCGCATTCTCCTCATCTTCCGGCCCCCAGCCGCCTGGTGTACCGGAGTCTGTACCACCTAACTCCGCTTTCTCAGCCTCTGTCAGATCTTTACCAACGTTCGGATTAGATGCATTTTCAGAGCCATCACTGTTTAGCACATGTCCCGGCCCACGGGTACCGTCACGACTCGGATCACGTACTGCACACTGTTCGCGGGTTCCTTCACAACTAGCACCGGTATCCCAGCTATCGCCATTTGCCGAACCTTTACTCCCGTTTCCTGTCGCTCCGGCAACTGCCGCCGCTGTATTCGCAGCGGCTTCCGCTGCTCCCAGTGCGCCCAGCGAGTTATTCTCAACCTCCACACGGGCAGTATTAGCCCCCACAGCCGCCATGGAGAGGTTACCGTCTGTCACCGCAGCACCCGCCAGACCACCCGCAATACTTACCAGGCTGCTGACCAGTCGCTTCTCATCCGCCGTCAGGTCACCGGGTTTTTT
>NZ_JBJURN010000049.1:0-1285 GCF_046622475.1 Enterobacter sp. LM3
TGTACAGTCCGGGGACATAGTGAACACTTGTTCGGGGACATGGTAGACACTTACAACTAAGGCATAAGAACCCGTTTATGGAGTCACTTATGCCCTGGGATGCGAGAGATACCATGTCATTACGTACCGAGTTTGTTTTGTTCGCCTCGCAGGACGGGGCGAACATCCGTTCCCTGTGCCGTCACTACGGCATTTCGCCTGCCACCGGCTATAAGTGGCTTCAGCGCTGGGCTCAGGAAGGCGCATCCGGCCTTCTGGACCGGCCCCGTATACCTCATCATTCCCCGAACCGCTCATCTGATGACATCACAGCTCTTCTGCGCATGGCACATGACCGTCATGAACGCTGGGGCGCACGCAAGATTAAGCGCTGGCTGGAAGACCTGGGGCACTGCATGCCCGCTTTCAGCACCGTCCATAACCTGATGGCCCGCCACGGTCTGCTGCCGGGCGTTTCACCGGGCATTCCGGCCTCAGGGCGGTTCGAACATGATGCGCCCAATCGCCTCTGGCAGATGGATTTTAAGGGACACTTTCCCTTTGGTGGTGGCCGCTGTCATCCGCTCACCCTGCTGGATGACCACTCCCGCTTTTCCCTGTGCCTGGCACACTGCACCGATGAACGGCGTGAGACCGTACAGCAGCAACTGGTCAGCGTGTTTGAACGCTACGGTCTGCCGGACAGGATGACGATGGATAACGGAGCGCCGTGGGGTGACACCACCGGCATCTGGACGGCACTGGAGCTGTGGCTGATGCGCCTGGGTATCCGGGTGGGGCACTCCCGGCCATATCATCCGCAGACACAGGGCAAGCTGGAGCGTTTTCACCGCAGCCTGAAGGCGGAAGTGTTGCAGGGGAAGTGGTTCGCGGACAGCGGTGAACTGCAGCGTGCATTTGAACACTGGCGCACCGTCTATAACCTTGAACGACCGCACGAGGCGCTGGGTATGAACGTTCCGGCCTCCCGGTATCAGCCGTCCGCACGGCAGTACAACGGCAACACAACCCCACCGGAATACGATGAGGGGGTGATGGTCAGGAAAGTCGATATCAGCGGGAAGCTGAGCGTGAAAGGAGTCAGTCTGAGCGCAGGCAAGGCGTTCAGGGGGGAACGGGTAGGGCTGAGGGAAACACAGGAAGACGGCTGTTATGACGTGTGGTGGTACAGCACGAAAGTGGGGGTGATCGACCTGAAGAAAAAGTCGATCACCATAGGTAAAGGATGTTAAAAAGTGTTCACCATGTCCCCGAACACCTGTCTACCATGTCCCCGGACCGTACA
>NZ_JBJURN010000005.1:0-158360 GCF_046622475.1 Enterobacter sp. LM3
TTAAAAGTTTGATGCTCAATGAATTAAACTTCGTAATGAATTACGTGTTCACTCGTTGAGACTTGGTATTCATTTATTGTCCGAAGACATTAAGAATCCATGTCACTTTGAGTGCCCACACAGATTGTCTGATAAATTGTTAAAGAGCAGTTGCAACGCGGCTTTCAGCTCACCGTTGCGAGGTGGCGTATATTACGCTTTCCTCTTTCAGAGTCAACCCGTTATTTCAGAATTTTTCTCTTCAACCGACCGGGTTGTTTGTGAAGTGATTCACATCTGCCGTGTCGATGGAGGCGCATTATAGGGAGCCTCCGAGGAATGACAAGCGGAAAAATGCATTTTTATTTCAACCGCTCATCTTTTCGCCAAAAAGGCTATTTTTGGTGCTTTTTAATCTCTTTTGGTAAATCTGCCAGGCTATTAATCACCCAGTCAGCCGCATTCTCTGCTTCTGGCGTGACGGGTTTACCAGTGCGCACTAATATTTTGGTGCCTACACCAGCAGCAGTTGCCGCCTGCATATCTTCCAGTTTATCGCCCACCATATAAGAAGCGGCCATATCAATGTGCAGGAACTCCTGCGCAGAGATAAACATTCCTGGATGCGGTTTACGACAATCACAGGTCTGGCGATATTCTTCTACTGTACCCTGAGGGTGATGCGGACAATAGTAGATACCGTCCAAATCAACGCCGCGGTCAGCCAGCGACCAGTCCATCCATTCCGTCAGCGTCTCGAATTGCGCTTCAGTGAATTTGCCACGCGCAATACCAGACTGATTTGTCACGACCACCAGCGCATAGCCCATCTCTTTCAGCTGGCGCATGGCATCTATTACGCCTTCGATAAACTCAAACTCATCAATCTCATGGACGTAACCATGATCCACATTAATAGTGCCATCACGATCGAGAAAAATTGCGGGTACTGATTTTGCCACCGGTTTGCTCCTGAAAAAGGCATGTCCGGCTAGTATCTCATGAATCGCAGCGCAATAAAGTGCTCATCGCACAGAGTTGGATTGATTTAGACGTCTGGATGCCTTAACATCCATTTTGTTTACGGTCATCACCCGTATCTGGCAGAAGAAAATGCCACGGCTAACTTACATACGATAAAAATAATCTAATGATTAAACTTTCCAATATCACCAAAGTGTTCCAGCAGGGGAACCGAACCATTCAGGCGCTGAACAACGTCAGCCTGCATGTTCCTGCTGGTCAAATTTATGGCGTCATTGGCGCATCGGGTGCAGGCAAAAGTACACTGATCCGTTGTGTTAACCTTCTTGAGCGTCCAACCCAGGGTAGCATTGAGGTTGGCGGACAAGAGCTTACCGCCCTCTCAGAGAAAGAACTCACCAAAGCACGTCGCCAGATTGGCATGATTTTCCAGCACTTCAACCTGTTGGCTTCCCGCACTGTTTACGGCAACGTTGCATTGCCGCTGGAACTGGACAACACACCTAAAGATGAAGTGAAGCGTCGCGTAACCGAACTGCTGGATCTCGTCGGCCTGGGTGATAAACATGATAGCTACCCGGCAAATCTGTCCGGTGGACAAAAACAGCGAGTGGCCATTGCCCGCGCGCTGGCAAGTAATCCTAAAGTGCTGCTGTGCGATGAGGCCACCAGCGCACTGGACCCGGCAACCACACGTTCTATTCTGGAACTGCTGAAAGACATTAACCGTCGTCTGGGTCTGACTATTCTCCTTATTACGCATGAAATGGATGTGGTGAAACGCATCTGTGACTGTGTTGCCGTAATCAGCAACGGTGAACTGATTGAGCAGGACACGGTAAGCGAAGTGTTCTCTCATCCGAAGACGCCGTTGGCGCAACAGTTTATTCAGTCCACACTGCACCTGGATATTCCGGAAGATTATCTGGAACGTTTAAAAGCAGAACCGATTGCAGACAGCGTCCCGATGCTGCGCATGGAATTCACCGGTCAATCTGTCGATGCACCACTGCTTTCTGAAACCGCGCGTCGCTTTAACGTGAACAACAACATCATCAGCGCGCAGATGGATTACGCCGGTGGTGTGAAGTTCGGCATCATGCTGACGGAAATGCACGGCACACAAGAAGAAACACAGGCGGCGATCGCCTGGCTGCAAGAACATCATGTAAAAGTAGAGGTACTGGGTTATGTCTGAGCCGATGATGTGGTTACTGGTTCGCGGCGTTTGGGAAACGCTGGCAATGACCTTTGTATCAGGTTTCTTTGGGTTTGTGATTGGCCTGCCGGTCGGCGTGCTGTTGTACGTAACGCGCCCAGGTCAAATCATTGAGAACGCGAAGCTCTACCGCACTCTTTCTGCGCTGGTGAATATCTTCCGTTCTATCCCGTTCATTATTCTGCTGGTGTGGATGATTCCATTTACCCGCGTGATCGTCGGTACGTCTATCGGTCTGCAGGCGGCAATCGTTCCGCTGACCGTGGGTGCTGCACCGTTTATCGCCCGTATGGTGGAAAACGCCCTGCTGGAGATCCCAACAGGGTTGATTGAAGCCTCCCGTGCGATGGGGGCAACACCGATGCAGATCGTGCGCAAAGTTCTGCTCCCTGAAGCGCTGCCAGGCCTGGTAAACGCAGCAACCATTACGCTTATCACTCTGGTCGGTTATTCCGCGATGGGTGGTGCAGTTGGTGCTGGCGGTTTAGGCCAGATTGGTTACCAGTACGGCTATATTGGTTATAACGCTACCGTAATGAATACCGTTCTGGTATTGCTGGTTGTTCTGGTTTACTTAATCCAGTTCTCTGGCGATCGCATCGTCCGGACTGTTACTCACAAATAACGTACACACAACACAAACTCGACGAGTTAAGGATATAACATGGCGTTTAAATTAAAGACCCTTGCAGCGGTAGGCGCGCTGATCGGCTCTCTGGCACTGGTGGGTTGCGGTCAGGACGAGAAAGATCCAAACCACATCAAAGTGGGTGTTATCGTGGGTGCAGAACAGCAGGTTGCTGAAGTCGCTCAGAAGGTGGCGAAAGAGAAATATGGCCTGGACGTTGAGCTGGTCACCTTCAACGACTACGTTCTGCCGAACGAAGCGCTGAGCAAAGGCGATATCGACGCCAACGCCTTCCAGCACAAACCGTACCTGGATCAGCAGATTAAAGATCGTGGCTATAAACTGGTCGCGGTTGGCAATACCTTTGTTTACCCAATTGCGGGTTACTCCAAGAAAATTAAATCTCTGGACGAACTGCAGCCAGGCTCTCAGGTTGCCGTGCCTAACGACCCGACCAACCTCGGCCGTTCCCTGCTGCTGTTACAGAAAGTGGGTCTGATCAAACTGAAAGACGGTGTTGGCCTGCTGCCGACCGTTCTGGACGTTACCGAGAACCCGAAAAATCTGAAAATTGTTGAACTGGAAGCACCGCAGCTGCCACGTTCCCTGGACGATGCACAGATTGCACTGGCGGTTATCAACACCACCTACGCAAGCCAGATTGGCCTGACTCCGGCAAAAGACGGTATCTTCGTGGAGGATAAAGACTCTCCATACGTAAACCTGATCGTGACTCGCGAAGACAACAAAGACGCGGAAAACGTGAAGAAATTCGTTCAGGCATATCAGTCTGACGAAGTTTACCAGGAAGCCAATAAAGTGTTTAACGGCGGCGCTGTTAAAGGCTGGTAATCTCACCTCAGTGTAATATCATCAGGACGGGCGAAAGCCCGTCTTGTCATTTATGCAGGCAACTGATTCAATATCTGACGATTTGATCATCCATTGAGGAACTATTATGCGTGCTTTACCGATCTGTCTTTTAGCACTGATGCTGAGCGGCTGTTCTATGCTAAGCAGATCTCCTGTTGAGCCTGTTCAAAGCACAGCAACCCCGCCAAAAGCGGAGCCAGCAAAGCCGAAAGCGCCACGTCCTGCACCGGTTCGCATTATTACCAAAGCCGACGATCTCGTGGGTAAACCTTTCCGTGAACTGGGTGAAGTGAGCGGTGAATCCTGTCAGGCAACCAATCAGGACTCCCCACCAAACATCCCAACGGCTCGTAAACGCATGCAGATCAACGCAGCAAAAATGAAAGCCAACGCGGTTCTGCTGCACAGCTGTGAAGTGACCAGTGGTACACCTGGCTGCTACCGTCAGGCAGTTTGCATCGGTTCTGCGCTTAACATTACTGCGAAATGAGTTCATTTCAGTTCGGGCAGATAGGCGTTATCCGCTCACCTTATAAAGAGAAGTTCGCCGTACCGCGCCAGCCAGGTCTGGTTACCCGCGGCGGTGGTGAACTTCACTTGATCGCGCCTTACAATCAGGCCGATGCGGTACGCGGGCTCGAAGCGTTCAGCCACCTATGGGTGGTGTTTGTGTTTCACCAGACCATGGAAGGGGGCTGGCGTCCTACCGTGCGCCCTCCTCGTCTGGGAGGCAATGCCAGAATGGGCGTGTTTGCGACTCGCTCAACGTTCCGCCCAAACCCTGTCGGTATGTCACTGGTCGAGCTGAAAGGCATACGCTGTCAGAAAGATCAGGTGATACTGGAGTTAGGTAGTCTTGATCTGGTTGATGGCACGCCGGTTATCGATATCAAGCCGTATCTGCCTTTCGCCGAAGCGCTGCCGGATGCCCGCGCCAGCTATGCTCAGGAAGCACCACGGGCAGATATGCCTGTTCACTTCACCGCTGAGTTAACTGCACAACTCAGCCAGCTGGAAAAACGCTATCCCCACCTTCGGGACTTTATTACTGAAGTTCTGGCTCAGGATCCCCGTCCAGCCTACCGTAAAGAAGAGGATGCCGGGAAAACCTACGCTGTCTGGCTGCTGGATTTTAACGTTCGCTGGCGCGTAACTGAGGCGGGATTTGAAGTCTTTGCCCTGGAACCCAGGTAATTTTATTTTCCTCTCTTTTGGCATCTTTGCCACACTGGTAAACTAAACCACTTTTTTGTGTCAGGCTGGTGTTTCAGCCTGTTCCAATCGTCGAAATGGAACCGTAACAACATGCGTACTAGCCAATATCTGCTCTCCACTCTGAAGGAGACACCCGCCGACGCCGAAGTTATCAGCCACCAGCTGATGCTGCGCGCCGGGATGATCCGCAAGCTGGCCTCCGGGTTATACACCTGGCTGCCGACCGGCGTGCGCGTCCTGAAAAAAGTCGAAAACATCGTGCGTGAAGAGATGAACAACGCCGGTGCAATCGAGGTGTTAATGCCTGTCGTTCAGCCCTCTGAACTGTGGCAGGAGAGCGGTCGCTGGGAGCAGTACGGTCCGGAGCTGCTGCGTATTGCCGATCGTGGCGATCGTCCGTTTGTCCTCGGCCCGACGCATGAAGAAGTCATTACCGATCTTATCCGTAATGAGCTGAGCTCTTATAAACAGCTGCCGCTGAACTTCTTCCAGATCCAGACCAAGTTCCGCGACGAAGTGCGTCCACGCTTTGGCGTCATGCGTTCCCGCGAATTCCTGATGAAAGATGCGTACTCTTTCCACACGACTCAGGAATCTCTGCAAGAGACCTATGACAAGATGTACGAAGCGTACAGCAAAATCTTCTCCCGTATAGGTCTGGATTTCCGTGCTGTTCAGGCTGACACTGGCTCTATCGGTGGCAGCGCATCCCATGAGTTCCAGGTACTGGCGCAGAACGGTGAAGACGATGTGATCTTCTCTGACTCCTCTGATTACGCCGCTAACATCGAATTTGCTGAAGCCCTGGCACCAAAAACACCACGCGCCGCAGCAACTGAAGAGATGAAGCTGGTTGATACGCCAAACGCGAAAACCATTGCCGAACTGGTGGAACAATTCAATCTGCCTGTTGAGAAAACGGTTAAAACCCTGCTGGTGAAAGCGGCTGAAGGCAGTAAAAGCCCGCTGGTCGCCCTGCTGGTTCGCGGCGATCACGAACTGAACGAAGTGAAAGCAGAGAAACTGTCGCAGGTTGCCAGCCCACTGGCGTTCGCAACAGAAGCCGAAATCCGCGCTGTCGTGAATGCAGGTCCGGGTTCTCTGGGCCCAGTGAATATGCCAATCCCCGTTGTTGTTGACCGTACGGTTGCAGCAATGAGCGACTTCTCCGCTGGCGCAAACATCGATGGCAAGCACTACTTTGGCATCAACTGGGATCGCGATGTGGCGACACCAGAAGTGGCAGATATCCGTAACGTGGTTGCCGGTGACCCAAGCCCGGATGGCCAGGGTACCCTGATGATCAAACGCGGCATCGAAGTGGGTCATATCTTCCAGCTGGGTGATAAATACTCCCGCGCACTGAACGCATCCGTTCAGGGTGAAGATGGCCGTAACCAGATCCTGACGATGGGTTGCTACGGCATTGGCGTTACGCGTGTTGTTGCCGCTGCCATTGAGCAGCATAACGATGAGCGCGGCATCGTATGGCCAGATAACATCGCACCATTCCAGGTGGCGATCCTGCCAATGAACATGCACAAATCTTACCGTGTGCAGGAGCTGGCCGAGAAACTGTACGGCGAGCTGCGCGCTCAGGGTATCGAAGTCCTGATGGATGACCGTAAAGAGCGTCCAGGTGTGATGTTTGCTGACATGGAACTGATCGGTATTCCGCACACTGTTGTTATCGGCGACCGTAACCTCGACAGCGACGAGATTGAATATAAATACCGTCGTAGCGGCGAGAAACAGATGATCAAGACCGGTGACATCCTTGATTACCTGGTGAAAGCCATCAAAGGTTAATAAACAAAAAACCCCGCACATGCGGGGTTTTTTAATGGGATAATTCAGCTTATTTGCTGCTGCAATCTCTGCCCGCCAGGAACTTCGCGTCTTTATCCGCCACCAGCGTTTTCACCATCTCACCGCTATCCGGGTTTGGCTCCAGCGTAAAGTGACCGTCAACCGTCAGTAATACCGGCTTGCTGTCATTACCCCGCGCAACGGCATAATCACGTTCAAGCTGGGCGTTATTCGCCACGCTGACTTTCTTGCCGGTAGCGCAGTCGGTAAAGATCGCCGCATCTGCCATATAGAAATACATTCCCCGCATCGCCATTGGCGTGGCAGGCAGCGCTGCTTTTACCGGAGCCAGCGTGTAGTTGAACTGGGACTCAATCGGGTTCCCCTCGCGATCGAGCATCTCCATGCTGTCACCTTTAGGGCGGAACCAGGTTTTATCACCGGTGGTATCGGTCAGCACCAGTTTCTCAGCCGTGCGTGCCCATGTGCCGTAAGTGGCAAAGGACGAAGGTGCTTTTGCACCCTGATAACGCTGGTTCATCACCCAGGTACCATCTTTTTGCAGGAACAGAGATGTCTCAATACCCTCGCAATCCGCGCAAGGCAACACACCACGCCAGCTCTGCTGCATCGGCTTTAATTCTTCACTCTGGGTGGGCTGTAATACCTGCGTTTCCGAACGGTTATTACACCCGAAAAGCGCAAACAGCGTACTCACTGCCAGCGCTGACAATAATGCTTTTTTCACAATGAATTCCTTATGAAAAGTGTGTTCCCTTTCGTCACTCCGTTGGGCGACGAACTTTACCGCGTAGCGCTTTCACTGTGGATTTTTGCGCCTTCGACGATAACCGGCGCTCTTTCGATGCGCGGGTTGGTCGTGTTGCCCGACGGCTTTTTTGCACTGTCGTTAATTCTTTTATCACCGCCACCAGCCTGGCAATTGCCGCTTCCCGGTTTAATTCCTGGCTACGGTACTCCTGCGCTTTAATCACAATGACACCGTCACTGGTGATCAGGTGATGGCTGGCTGCAAGCAGACTGTCTTTATAATACTCTGGCAGGCTGGAGGCCCGAATGTCAAAGCGCAAATGGATAGCCGTCGACGCTTTGTTCACGTGCTGCCCACCGGCTCCCTGAGCACGGATAGCGGTGATCTCCAGCTCATTATCAGGGATGCTGACATTTCGGGACAAAACAATCATGACGCCGGCTGCCACGGCGTTAAGTGAATTTCCAGATTATTCTGAGAATCAGAGAGCCAGATCGCGCCGTCCTGAATTGTCGCCTGCAGGACCATCGTCCGGCTGGCAAACTCACTCAGCTGCGCCAGTTGCTCATCGTCCAGATACCAGACGGTAAGATTTTTAAACTGTGCGCATTTGCTCTTGTTTTGCTGCCACCAGATCTCCGCAGCGCGTTGATTATATGCAAATAGCGCCACTTCAGCGGACTGGGTGCAGGCCTTTTTAATACGACGTTCGTCCGGCAGACCCAGCTCAATCCACAAATCGATACCCAGATGATCGTTGCGCAGCCAGGCTTCTGGCTCGTCCTCCGCACTTAAGCCACGGGTAAATTGCAAGCGCTCATCAGCATACTTAATCCACGCCAACAGGCGCAGCATCATGCGTTCCTGGGTTTCAGAGGGATGACGCGCCAGCGTCAATGACGCATCCAGAAACTGGTTGCGATCAAGATCCGCCACATTGACCACAGCTTTATAAATTGTCGCTTTCAGCGCCATGAGTAAACTCCTTTTGAATCAGGCGCACATTGTAGCGAAAACAGCGGCAAAAGGCTGTTACGAGGTGATGAATACCCGACTATCAAGGCTCTGATATTGCTTAAATGAGTATGGTATAGTCACCTTGCTAAACCGAGTTTATCTTCGTAGGCTTAATGGTATCTCACAGTAAGTCAGTGCGCTGGCGGGAGGGGATGTGAATAATTATTGTGAGTTAATTCGCAAACGGTATGCGGAAATCGCCAGCGGCGATCTGGGATACATCCCGGATGCGTTGGGCTGTGTATTGAAAGTGCTTAATGAAATGGCCTCTGATGAGACCCTTTCAGAATCGGTCAGGGAAAAAGCAGCGTATGCTGCGGCGAATTTACTGGTGAGCGATTATGTCGATGAATGATACTTATCAACCCATCAATTGTGATGACTATGACAACCTCGAACTCGCCTGTCAGCATCATTTAATACTGACGCTGGAGCTAAAAGATGGCGAAGTATTGAAGGCGAAAGCCAGCGATCTGGTTTCGCGTAAGAATGTGGAATATCTGGTTGTGGAAGATGCAGGGGCGACGCGTGAGCTTCGCCTGGACAAAATTGCCAGCTTCAGCCACCCGGAAATCGGCACCGTTGTGGTGAGCGAGTCCTGATAACACTCACGGGCAGCCCGACTGCCCGTTACGCTTTCCACTCAAAATTCATCCCCTCTTCTGTCCACCCCTCTTCAGTGATGAACACACCCGCAGCGGCAATCAGCGTCTCACCGTAAAACAGCAGCGGCGTGGTATCACGCAACCAGGGCGGCACATTACACTCCTGCCAGATTTTCTTCAGCTTCCGTCCGCCATTGCGCCCGACAATATGCAACATACCACCGGCCTTAAAGCGCACGGTAACCGGCTCATCGGCTGCAGGCGGACGCACATGACCCGATTGCACCAGAGAAATATGTCCGGCACCGCATGGCAACGCCAGCGTTTCATCTGGCGTCTTCCAGTCGAGAACAGTATCAACAAGCGAAGGCATCGACCTGACCCACCAGAGCTGCCCTTTGTAGCGCCTCACGTCAAAACCGTTCAGATGCAGACAAGGCGCAGCATCTTCCCGTGCCTGAACCACTTCATCCCAGATGCGGCTCAGCATGGCCCGCGACGGCATTACCGCGTTGTGAGAGGCCAGCCAGCGCCGTAGCAGCGCGGCACGGCGGACTGAACTCATGCCTTCAAGCGGTGCAATCGTCAGCGTTCCGTCAGCTGAAATCAATTCGGCCAGCTCTTCGCTCAGCAACTCATCCAGCAGACTTTCCTGTTCAGCGCAGAGCATGGCGCTTCGGGCCGTCGCTTCGGCAAAATGCCCCCAACGCTCGGTCAGGAGCGGGACAACGCGCAGGCGCAGGAAGTTTCGGTCGTAACTGTCGTCCTGGTTGCTTTCATCTTCAATCCAGCTCAGCTGATGCGTCCGCGCCCAGGTTTCCAGAGAAGCACGCGTTTCACGCAGTAACGGACGAATTAACTGCGTCCCGGCAAAATCAGTTCGCTCAGGCATGGCGGATAACCCCGCCGGACCACTTCCCCGCTTCAGTGCCAGCAAAAAGGTTTCGCACTGGTCATCAAGATGCTGCGCCGTTACCAGTACTTCGCCGGGTTGCACTACACGGGCAAAGGCAGCATAGCGGGCTTTACGCGCCTGAGCCTCAGTACCCAGACCTTCATCCTGAAGCCTCACCCGTTCAACGCTCAGCGGGATCCCCCACGTCGCGCACAATGCCTCGCAGTGTGCGACCCAATCCTCAGCATGAGGGCTTAACCCGTGATGGACATGCAGTGCCCGAAGCTGAACATCAGGCTCCTGGTCGCGCCAGAGTTTAAGGCGATGGAGAAGAACGGTGGAATCCAGACCACCGCTAAACCCCACCAGTAGCTGGCGGTACGGTGAAACGGCGTGTGCGATAGCAGGTAAGGTCATAGGAAATTACACATAAAAAATGCCCGAACTGAGCGGGCATTATCACACAGGATGGCGATTACTGCTGGTAAAGCTCCAGCGGCAGGCCATCCGGATCATTGAAAAAGGTAAAGCGCTTGTCGGTAAACGGATCAACACGTATCGCTTCACACTTCACGCCGTGGGCTTCCAGATGTTTTACCGCACGATCAATATCATCAACGCTAAAGGCGAGGTGTCGCAGCCCGCAGGCTTCAGGATGGGACGGACGTGCAGGCGGAAAAGGAAAAGAAAACAGCTCAATCACATAGTGCCCGTTTAATGCCAGGTCTCCCTTCCAGGAATCGCGCTCTTCACGGTAAACCTCGCTTAACAGCGTAAAGCCAAGAATGCCACAGTAGAACGCCTTACTTTGTGCGTAATCGGTAGCAATGATCGCAATATGGTGAACCTGTTTTAAACCCAGCATAGTTTCTCCTTTTTATGATGTTCTGAACGTTACAACCGAAAACCTACGCCTGGCAAGCCACCACCTTTATTTTAAGACTCGCACCCAGTACACACCGTTCTCATCACGCTTCGCACCGTGAATATCCGTCTCAAAGCCCGGGTAATGACGCCCAACCGAACAGAGCATCAGCAGGAAATCGAGCACCGTCCGGCTTTCCTCGGTGATCATCTCACCCGGCATCAGCAGTGGTACGCCCGGAGGATAAGGCAGGATCATATTGGCCGACACGCGACCGACCAGATTTTCCAGCTCAATGGTTTCCACCTCGCCTTTCACCTGCTTCTGCCAGGCTTTGTGCGGCGTCAGTTTCATTTCAGGCAATACGTCAAACGCCTGCAACATCAGACGCGGTAGATCGTGCTGGCGGATCAGTTTGTGGATCCCCTGCGCCAGATCCTGAATACGCATATTGCGGTAGAAGTCAGGATCTTCTGCATAGAGATCCGGCAGCATATTTTTGACCCGCAAATTGAGATCGTAGGCACGCTTAAACTCCATCAGACCGCGCAGCAACCCCATCGCACGGGTTTTATCAATCCCAATGCTGAACAAGAATAGCAGGTTATAGGGCCCGGTTTTCTCCACCACCACACCACGTTCATCAAGGAACTTCGCCACCAGCGCGGCGGGGATCCCCTCACCACTCATATTGCCCTGCTCGTCCATACCGGGTGTCAGGATCGTCACTTTTACCGGGTCGAGGAACATATGGTCGGCATCAGCATCGCGGAAGCCGTGCCAGCTTTCGCCTGGCGCGACCGGCCAGCACTCTGCCTCTTCAATCTCTTCTGGCTGCCAGATATCAAAAAACCAGCCGTCAGCCTCATCTTTCAGCCGCTGTACTTCTTTGCGGAAATGCAGCGCCCGTTCCACAGAACGATTAATCAGACGTTTACCCGAGTTTCCGCGCAGCATCGCCGCTGCCGTTTCAATGGAGGCCACCAGCGGGTAGCTCGGAGAGGTGGTGGTGTGCATCATAAAGGCTTCGTTGAAGGTATCTTCGTCATACTCGCCCTTGATGTGAATGAGCGACGCCTGGGAGAATGCGGCCAGCATTTTGTGCGTCGACTGCGTTTCGAAGAACACTTTGCCCGGTACGCGTTCACCGCTCATACCGCTTTTACCGGCGTAAATCGGGTGGAAATTAGTGTAAGGCACCCATGCGGAATCAAAATGAATCGATGATACATCCAGCGTCTGCTTGATCCAGTTAGTGTTGTACAACAGGCCGTCATAGGTAGAGTTGGTGAGCACCGCGTGGACAGGCCAGCTGGCGTCGGGGATCGCCGCAACCTTATTTTCGATGGCTTCATGCGTAAACTCACGGCGTGGAATACCGCCAAGAATACCGAGTGCATTACGCGTCGGCGACAACCACAACGGTACGACGTCGCTCATCATCAGCAGATGTGCCAGCGACTTGTGGCAGTTACGGTCAATCAACAATGTGCTTCCGGCGGGTGCGGCGTACATCCCGACAATCTTGTTCGAGGTCGAGGTGCCATTGGTCACCATGTAGCTCTGCTCAGCACCGAACGTGCGGGCAATGTACTCTTCGGCTTCCAGATGCGGGCCGGTATGATCGAGCAAAGAACCCAGCTCAGTAACCGAAATCGATACATCCGCTTTAAGCGTATTTCCGCCAAAGAAATCATAAAACAGGCAACCCACCGGGCTTTTCTGGTATGCCGTCCCCGCCATATGGCCTGGCGTACAAAACGTGTATTTCCCTTCCTTCACGTAGGTGAACAGCGCACGGGTAAACGGTGGCGTGATGTTATCGAGATATTCCCCCGTGTACTGCTGAATGCGGGTTGCAATATCTTCCGCTACGCCGAGGGAGTATTCAAAGAACCACAGCGCCATTCGCATATCGTGGGCACTGACATCCATCGTCGAGTGAGTATTGATAAAGGCATACAACGGGAGGTATTCATTCAGCTTATTGATATCGCTGCACAACTCCAGATCGTATTCATCCCAGTCGAAGACAACGCCACAGATCCGCGGGTTGTGCTCAATGAACTTCAGCAGGTCGGCGCTGTTGTGCGGCCAGATAAGCTGATATCCACGCGACCGCAGGGCTTGCTCCAGCTCCTTGATGGGCTCGTCTTTATAAAAGACACCGTGTGGCCCCATGATGGCAATGATGTTCATGGTCTACCTCCTTGAAAAACACCAGATAAGCATAGTTAAGGTAAACGGTGGGTATAAAAAAAGCCGCAACATTGTGCGGCTTTTCAGATAATTGTGAAGCTTATGCGTAACCGTAGGTCATCAGACGCTGGTAGCGGCGGTTGAGCAGCTCTTCTTTGCTCAGCACGTCCAGCTCAGCCAGGTCGGCCAGCAGCTGCGCCTTCAGGGACGCCGCGATCACTTCCGGCTTACGGTGTGCACCACCCAGCGGTTCCGGGATCACGGTGTCGATCAGCTTCAGCTCTTTCAGACGTGGGGCAATGATGCCCATCGCTTCTGCAGCCAGCGGTGCTTTGTCGGCACTTTTCCACAGAATAGACGCACAACCTTCCGGAGAGATAACGGAATAGGTGCTGTATTGCAGCATATTCACTTTATCACCCACACCAATCGCCAGCGCACCACCAGAACCACCTTCACCGATAACGGTACAGATGACCGGCACGCTCAGACGGGACATTTCACGCAGGTTGCGTGCGATGGCTTCAGACTGACCGCGTTCTTCCGCGCCCACGCCAGGGTATGCACCTGGGGTGTCGATAAAGGTGATGATTGGCATGTTGAAACGCTCAGCCATCTCCATCAGACGCAGGGCTTTACGGTAGCCTTCCGGTGCCGGCATACCAAAGTTACGACGGATTTTCTCTTTGGTTTCACGACCTTTCTGATGACCAATGATCATCACCGGGCGTCCGTCCAGACGCGCGATACCGCCAACGATAGCTTTATCGTCAGCATAAGCGCGGTCGCCTGCCAGTTCGTCAAATTCATCAAACGCCAGGCGGACATAATCCAGGGTGTACGGGCGCTGTGGATGACGCGCCAGCTGGGCGATCTGCCATGCGCCGAGATCGGCAAAGATTTTGCGCGTCAGTTCTACGCTCTTTTCGCGCAGACGATGCACTTCTTCGTCGATGTTAATATCCAGTTTTTCATCCTGACGGCTTACCGCTGTCAGAGAATCGATTTTCGCTTCCAGCTCTGCAATCGGCTGTTCGAAATCAAGGAAATTCAGACTCATAGTATTCCTGTATTAGTCAAACTCCAGTTCCACCTGCTCCGAACCAATGAGGCCACGGAGATCGTTCAGTAAACGATCGCTCGGAGAGACACGCCACGTTGCACCAAAGCGCAACCGCGCACGTGCATCCGCCCTCTGATAGTAGAGATGTACTGGAATTGTCCCCGAGCGGTGGGGTTCCAGAGACTGACGGAGTCGGTTTAAAAGCTGGTCATCAATTTGCCTGTCCGTCAGCGAGATAGCAAGCCCGCGAGCATATTTTTCCCGGGCTTCGTCAATGTCCATCACTTCGCGGGCGGTCATTTTAAGCCCCCCGCTGAAGTCATCAAAGCTGACCTGTCCGCTGACGATAAGTATGCGGTCTTTTTCCAGCAATTGCTGGTATTTATCCAGCGCATCGGTGAACAACATCACCTCCAGACGCCCGGAACGGTCATCCAGCGTACAGATGCCGATACGATTGCCGCGCTTGGTGACCATTACCCTTGCAGCAATCACGAGCCCCGCAGCCGTGGTGATTTTACCACGTTCTGTCGGATGCATGTCTTTTAGCCTATAGCCTCCGACATAACGCTCAATTTCTTTGATGTACTGGTTGATCGGGTGCCCCGTCAGGTACAAACCTAACGTCTCACGCTCACCATCCAGCACCACCTGTTCTGGCCACGGCAGGCAGCTGGCATAAGATTGCTCGATCTGCTCTGGCTCTTCTGCCAGCACCCCGAACATATCCGCCTGGCCGATAGCTTCCGCTTTCGCGTGCTGATCAGCCGCTTTTAACGCATCGCCGAGCGAGTTCATCAGCGCGGCACGGTGCGGCCCCAGCCTGTCGAACGCACCAGACATGATCAGTTTTTCCAGCACGCGACGATTCAGTTTTTTAGTGTCGGTACGGGCGCAAAGATCGAACAGCTCGCGGAAGTAACCGCCGTTGTTACGCGCTTCGATGATCGCCTCGATCGGGCCTTCACCCACACCTTTGATCGCACCGATCCCGTACACAATTTCCCCGTGCTCATTAACGTGGAAATGGTACAGACCGGAGTTGATATCCGGCGGCAGGATCTTAAGCCCCATGCGCCAGCACTCATCCACCAGGCCAACCACCTTCTCGGTGTTGTCCATATCGGCCGTCATTACCGCTGCCATAAACTCAGCAGGATAGTGCGCCTTCAGCCACAGCGTCTGATACGAGACCAACGCATAGGCAGCGGAGTGCGATTTGTTAAACCCGTACCCGGCGAATTTCTCCACCAGGTCGAAGATTTTCATCGCCAGTTCGCCGTCAACGCCGTTCTGTTTCGCCCCTTCTTCGAAGGTGCCGCGCTGCTTGGCCATCTCTTCCGGTTTTTTCTTACCCATCGCACGACGCAGCATATCCGCGCCGCCAAGGGTGTAGCCAGAGAGCACCTGGGCAATCTGCATAACCTGTTCCTGGTACAGGATGATGCCGTAGGTTGGCTCCAGTACAGGTTTCAGGCTTTCATGCTGCCACTGAACGTCCGGGTAAGAAATCTCTTCGCGCCCGTGCTTACGGTCGATAAAGTTATCTACCATCCCCGACTGCAGCGGCCCTGGACGGAACAGCGCCACCAGTGCGATCATATCTTCGAAACAGTCAGGTTGCAGGCGTTTAATCAGGTCTTTCATGCCGCGGGATTCAAGCTGGAAGACGGCGGTGGTCTCCGAGCGTTGCAGCATATCAAAACTTTTCTTGTCATCCAGCGGAATGGCCGCAATATCCAGCGGTGGCTCGCCGCTCTTCTCGCGACGGGCGTTGATCATCTCCAGCGCCCAGTTGATGATGGTGAGCGTACGCAGACCGAGGAAGTCAAACTTCACCAGCCCGGCGTATTCTACGTCGTTCTTGTCAAACTGGGTTACCGGATGCTGACCCGCTTCATCGCAGTAAAGCGGCGCAAAATCGGTGATTTTGGTCGGGGCGATAACCACGCCACCGGCATGCTTACCGGCGTTACGCGTGACGCCTTCCAGCTTACGCGCCATGTCGATCAGCGCTTTTACTTCTTCATCCGCTTCGTAGATTTCCGGCAGCTGCGGCTCAGCTTCAAAGGCTTTTGCCAGCGTCATCCCCGGATCGGGTGGTACCAGTTTTGAGATACGATCAACAAAGCCGTACGGATGCCCCAGTACGCGGCCTACGTCGCGGATAACCGCTTTCGCCGCCATCGTACCGAAGGTAATAATCTGCGATACCGCGTCACGGCCGTACATGTCCGCCACGTGTTCGATAACCTGGTCGCGTTTCTCCATGCAGAAGTCGACGTCGAAGTCGGGCATGGAGACACGTTCCGGGTTCAGGAAACGTTCGAACAGCAGATCGAATTCCAGCGGATCGAGATCGGTAATTTTCAGCGCATACGCCACCAGCGAACCGGCACCGGAACCACGTCCTGGGCCGACCGGCACGCCGTTGTCCTTCGACCACTGGATAAATTCCATCACGATCAGGAAGTAACCCGGGAAGCCCATCTGGTTGATAACCTGAAGCTCAATATCCAGGCGCTCATCGTACGGCGGGCGTTTCTCTTTGCGAACCGCTTCGTCCGGGAACAGAAACGCCAGACGATCTTCCAGACCTTCCTTCGATTTTACGACCAGGAAATCTTCCGTGGTCATCTCCCCCGTAGGGAACTGCGGCAGGAAGTATTCGCCGAGACGCACGGTGACGTTACAGCGTTTCGCTATCTCAACGCTGTTTTCCAGCGCTTCCGGGATGTCGGAGAAAAGCTCGCACATCTCCTCTTCGTTACGCATGTACTGCTGCGAGGAGTAGTTGCGCGGACGTTTCGGATCGTCGAGGGTGAAGCCATCATGGATGGCCACACGAATTTCGTGTGCGTCAAAGTCTCCCGGTTCAAGGAAACGTACATCGTTAGTCGCCACAACCGGCAACCCGCGTTCTTCAGCGAGCCCAACGGCGGCGTGCAGGTAGCTCTCTTCATCTGCGCGACCGGTGCGGATCAGCTCCAGATAGTAGCGATCCGGGAAATACTCTTCATAGAACGAGACACACTGATCCACCAGTGCGCTATTGCCGCGCAGCAGGCTTTTGCCAACATCGCCCATCCGGCCACCGGAAATCAGCAGCAGGCCTTCGTTCAGCTCTGCCAGCCAGTCGCGGTCGATCCACGGGCCAGACGCGCCGTAGCCGCGCTGGTAAGCTTTTGAGATCAGCAGTGTGAGGTTCTGGTAGCCCGCGTTGTTCATCGCTAACACGGAAATTTGCGTCATTTCATCACCGAGCAACTCGCTCTGCACATGAAAATCCGCGCCGACGATGGGTTTCATCCCCGCGCCATGCGCCGTTCCGTAGAACTTCACCAGACCACACAGGTTGGTAAAATCGGTGATCGCCAGCGCAGGCATGCCAAGCGAGGCCGCCTTTTTCACCAGCGGCCCGGTCTTCGCCAGCCCATCGATCATGGAGTAGTCGCTATGCACCCGCAGGTGTACGAAACGTGGTTCAGCCATCTTCAGATTCCGCGTTACTTAATTGCTTGCGTCTTGATTCAGGACACCAGTCCCAGCGCCCGTTTCACCGGGCCAAAACTGCGCCGGTGATGTTCGGTTGCGCCATGTTCAGCCAGCTTTTCCAGGTGAAAAGCGGTTGGATATCCCTTGTGCTGGGCGAAACCATACTGGGGATAAGTGAGGTCCAGCGCGGTCATTTCGGCGTCGCGCGTCACTTTGGCTATGATAGAAGCCGCACTGATTTCTGCGACCCGGCTATCGCCTTTAACGACCGCCATCGAAGGCACAGGCAGTGCCGGACAGCGGTTACCGTCAATCAGGACATACTCGGGAGCAATTTTCAGCCCGGCGACCGCACGCTGCATTGCCAGCATGGTGGCATGCAGAATGTTCAGTTCGTCAATTTCATGCGGCTCTGCGCGACCCAGGCTCCAGGCCAACGCCTTTTCCTGGATTTCGTCAAACAGCGCCAGTCGGCGCTTTTCAGACAGTTTTTTAGAGTCATTCAGCCCGACGATCGGGCGAGACGGGTCGAGGATCACCGCTGCGGTCACCACAGCCCCCACTAACGGGCCACGCCCCACTTCGTCCACACCCGCCACGAGATGCGTGTGGGGATAAATAAATTCCATCATTTTACTAACTCCAGCACCGCATCAGCCGCTTGCTCATCGGCATTACAGCGGATCTGCTGATGCAGTTCGCGGAACGTATCATGCATCTGGTGGCTGGTCTTGCCGTCAGCAAGCAGCGGCAACAGTGCATCAGCCAGTGCCTGCGGCTGACACTCATCCTGTAAAAGCTCTTTCACCAGCTCGCGACCGGCAAGCAGGTTTGGCAGCGAAACGTAGTCGGTTTTCACCAGACGTTTTGCCAGCCAGAAGGTAAACGGCTTCATGCGGTAGCCTACTACCATCGGGCATTTCGCCAGCATACACTCCAGCGCAGCCGTACCGGAGGCCAGCAGCGCGGCATCACTCGCGATCATCGCTTCACGGCCCTTCCCGTCCAGCAGGTGGACATGAAGATCCGGGGCCACATCCGCCTTGATGCGTTCAAACTGCTCGCGGCGTTTGGCATTCACCAGCGGCACAACCACTTCAAGATCGGGATATGTTTTGCGAAGGATTTGCGCCGTCTTCAGGAAATCGGCGCTCAGCATCTCGACTTCTGCACCACGGCTTCCCGGCAGCAGTGCCAGACAATGAGCATCATGCGGAATACCCAGCACATCGCGTGCCGCGTGTTTATCCGGATCCAGCGGCATTGCATCCGCCATGGTATGGCCGATAAAACGACACGGAACATTAAATCTGTCATAAAACGCTTTTTCGAAAGGCAGGAAAGCCAGCACCAGATCGGTGGATCTCCCGATTTTGAAAACGCGTTTCTGTCGCCACGCCCAGACGGACGGACTGACGTAGTGAATGGTTTTGATGCCCTGCTTTTTCAGGTTCCCTTCAAGGGTAATGTTGAAATCAGGTGCATCGATCCCGACAAACACATCGGGTTTAAGCTCGGTAAAACGGTGGGTGAGATCGGCACGAATATGCAGCAAGCGACGCAAACGCCCCAGCACTTCAACGATGCCCATCACGGCCAGCTCTTCCATTTCATACCATGCTTCACAGCCTTCGGCCTGCATCAGCGGGCCAGCAACACCGACAAAGCGGGCATTAGGGACACGGGCTTTCAGCGCGCGGATAAGACCTGCACCAAGAATATCGCCGGAGGTTTCTCCGGCGACCAGGGCTATCGTAAGCGGACGGCTGTCGACCATTAACGAATCAGACCACGTGTGGAACGGTCAAAGAACTCCATGAACTCGTTCACTTCCGGGTACTTTTTCGCCAGATCGGCAATTTCCGGCTTCACCTCTTCCAGCGTTTTACCGCTACGGTACAGCAGTTTGTACGCGTTGCGGATAGCTGTAATCGCTTCGCGGCTAAAGCCACGACGCTTAAGGCCTTCGATGTTCACGCCAAACGGCGTGGCATGGTTACCCTGCGCAATAACATAAGGTGGGACGTCCTGCGCCACACCGGAGCATCCACCGACCATCACGTGCGCACCAATGATGCAGAACTGATGGACTGCGGTCATGCCGCCAATAATTGCGAAATCATCAACCGATACGTGTCCTGCCAGCGTTGCGTTGTTGGCAAGAATACAGCGGTCACCTACAGTACAGTCATGCGCGATATGCGCATTAACCATAAACAGGTTGTCGCTGCCCACCTTTGTCAATCCACCGCCCTGTACTGTTCCACGATGAATGGTGACGCTTTCGCGAATACGGTTACGATCGCCGATTTCCACACGGGTCGACTCACCAGCATATTTCAGATCCTGGTTTACTTCGCCGATGGAGGCGAACTGATAGATCTCATTATTGCTGCCAATGGTCGTGTGACCATTCACGACAACGTGAGATTTCAGTACTGTACCCTCACCAATTTCGACTTGGGGTCCAACAATACAAAACGGGCCAATGTGAACGTTAGCACCAATGATGGCACCCGTTTCTACAATAGCAGTAGGATGAATAAAGGCGGATTTATCAATCACGTATCAGGCCTCCCGGCTACGCGCACACATCATAGTCGCTTCGCAAACAACTTTGCCGTCAACCAGTGCTACGCCTTTGAAGCGAGTCAGGCCACGACGCGTTTTTTCAAAAGTGACTTCCATGATCATTTGATCACCAGGCACGACAGGACGCTTAAAGCGTGCTTCATCAATACCCGCGAAGTAGTACAGTTCGCCCGGCTCCAGTTTACCCACGCTTTTAAACGCCAGAATACCGGTAGCCTGTGCCATTGCTTCCAGGATCAACACACCCGGGAAGATAGGCTTACCAGGGAAGTGTCCCTGGAAGAACGGCTCATTTACGGAGACATTTTTCACTGCGCGCAGAAAATGACCTTCTTCAAAATCCAGCACACGGTCTACCAGCAAAAACGGGTAGCGGTGCGGCAGAAGTTCTAAAATCTCTTCAATATGCAGAGTATGAGTGTCAGTAGTCAAAATACTCTTCCTGTCAAATGTACTAAGTAGCAATAATAACACGGCCTGCCGGTTTATAAGAAAGCCGACAGGCCGGGAAAGTAGCGTTAAACGGATGAACGCTTAGTCTTGTTGATCGATCTTGCGCTCAAGAGACTTGAGACGCTTGCTCATATCATCAATATTCATCACCAGAGCTGCTGTTTTACGCCATACCTTGTTCGGTTGCAGCGGAATACCAGAGGAATAGACGCCTGGTTCAGTGATAGGACGCATAACCATGCCCATTCCCGTCACCGTCACCTTGTCGCATATTTCCATATGACCGTTGATCACGCTGGCACCGCCAATCATGCAGTAACGGCCAATTTTCAGGCTGCCTGCCATGATAACGCCACCCGCAACTGCGGTATTGTCGCCAATCACAACGTTATGTGCAATCTGGCACTGGTTATCGATGATAACACCATTGCCAATAATGGTGTCGTCAAGCGCACCACGGTCAATGGTGGTACATGCGCCGATCTCAACACGGTCGCCAATGATAACGCGACCAAGCTGTGGGATCTTAACCCAGTTACCACGATCGTTAGCGTAACCAAACCCGTCAGAACCAATCACGGTGCTGGACTGAACAAGGCAATTTTCGCCGATTTCAACTTCATGGTAAACGGACACATTAGCCCACAAGCGGGTTCCTGCACCGATTTTCGTATTTTTCCCAACGAAGCAACCCGGGCCAATCACGACGTTATCGCCCAGCACGACGCCCGACTCAATAACGGCATTAGCGCCAACTGCAACGTTGTTACCAAGCTGAGCCGTCGGATCGATTGCTGCACTGGCAGCAATACTCTGTGCCGGCTGCGGCGTGGTATCAAGAATTTGGGCCATGCGTGCATACGTCAGGTAGGGATTTTTCACTACCAAAGCAGCACCTGCGGCAAACGGAAGATCGTCCTGCGTAAGAACAACAGCTGACGCCTGGCACTGAGCCAGATGTTCACGATACTTAGGGCTTACCATGAAGGTAATATTGCCAGCTTTAGCAGATTGCATGGACGCAACAGCGGTGATGACGATATCGCCATCACCGTGTAATTCTGCATCCAACTGCTGAGCTAAATCAGCCAGTCGAATAGAAGGCATTACTTATTTAACCTGTTTCAGAACATCAGCGGTGATGTCTTTAACATCGCTGCTGTTGTAAGCAACGGCATTCGCATCAACAACCAGATCGACGCCCTGATCGGCAGCAACAGATTTAACTGCTGTCTGAATGCGCGTCACCAGTTTGCCACGCTCTTCGTTAGAACGACGCTGACGATCCTGCTCGAAAGCCTGTGCTTTCTGGGAGAATGCCTGGCGCTGAGACATAACATCTTTTTCCAGTTTGCTACGGTCAGCCGCTTTCATGGTAGAACCATCGCGCTGCAGACGTTGCATCTTGGACTGAAGATCGCTTTCCATGCCTTGCAGTTCGCTTGCACGGCCTTTGAACTCGTTTTCCAGCGTTGCGGAAACACCCGTTTTCTGCGCAACCTGTTGGAACAAGCTACCCATATTGACGATCGCAATTTTGCCCGCTGCCTGAGCAGACGTTGCCATCGCTAAACCGAGACCTGCAGCTAATAACCACTTTTTCACAATAAACTCCTTACCATCCCATTAGTACCTCAAAGGTACCGTTCTTTGCGTGGCAAGGCGATCGTCTGCACGATCGCCAGTTGTCAGCGCTACACTGCCAACGCATTCCATTGCAGCGGATTATTACCAGGTTTTACCAATGTTAAACTGGAATTGCTCCGATTTATCTCCATCATATTTCTTAAACGGCTGGGCGTAAGAGAAGACCAACGGCCCCAGCGGTGACATCCATTGTAATGCGATACCTGCAGACATGCGAATATTGCTCGGATCGCTGTAGTCTGGAATACCTTCTGCACGCATCTGTGCGGTATTCTCCCAGTTGGTATCCCACACAGTACCGGCATCCCAGAAGAAGGAGGTACGGACTGAGTTCGCATATTTATCACTGATAAACGGCGTTGGCGTAATGAACTCCAGGCTAGCCACTGCCATCGCGTTACCGCCCACCGCATCATTAGAACTACAGACTTCTGAAGACGAGGATTTATTACAGTTATCCGTTTTGTTTCCACCGTAGTAGACCGCTTTCGGACCAATGTTATTGGACTGGAAGCCACGAACGGTACTGGAACCACCGGCATAGAAGTTTTCATAGAATGGCAGTTCTTTGCCACCTAAACCATCGCCATAGCCCCAACGGGTACGACCCAGAACAACCCATTTATGGTCGTCATCAATTGGGAAGTAGGACGCGGTATCAAGCGTCACCTTGTAGAACTCGTTATCGGAACCCGGAACGGTGACTTTACCGTTCAGGTTGACACGAGAACCTTCCGTCGGGAAGTAACCACGGTCAAGACGGTTATACGTCCAGCCATAGTTGAAGGTGAAGTCATCTGCCGCAAAACCGTTATTGTCACCGGTCTTACTGGTTGACTGACCGATGGAGTCCAGATAACGCCACATCGCCACCTGCGGTTGCATGTTGGACAGGTCGTTATGCACGTAACCTAAGCCTGCACGCAGGGTGTTGTATTCGTTGACCGGGAAGCCCAGCGTACCGTCTACACCATAACTCTTGTTGGTATAGGAGGACAGATCCGCGTTATCTGCTTTAAAGTCGTTATAGAAGATACGACCACCCAGGCTCACACCATCAACGGTGAAGTATGGGTTAGTGACAGAGAACTCAGAGTAGGTCTGGTAGTCGTTCTTGGTACCGTTGATACCAACAGAATAACCCGTACCCAGCCAGTTATCTTGCTGAACACCGACCTGGAAGCTCACGCCACTTTCAGTACCGTAGCCCACACCAAAGTTGAAGCTACCGGTGTTACGCTCTTTCACTTTATAAACGACATCAACCTGATCCGGGCTGCCTGGCACACGTTGGGTGTCGGTATCGACCGTTTCAAAATAACCCAGACGGTTCAGACGTTCTTTACCCTGGTCAACGAGATCGCTACCTAACCACGCCCCTTCCATCTGACGCATTTCGCGACGCAGAACGGAATCTTTTGAAGTGTCGTTACCTTCAAAGCGGATCTTACGTACGTAGAAACGGTTGCCCGCATCAACGTTAACGCGAAGCTTAACGGTTTTATCCGCATCGTTGATTTCAGGCTGAGTCTGTACGCGCGGATAAGCATAACCGTAACGGCCGAGCAGCTTCTTAATGCCGTCTTCCATCTTGGTCACTTTAGCACCGCTATACAGATCGCCCGGCTGAATTTTGGTCAGCGATTCGATCTCTGCAGAATGCCCCGCCAGGTTTCCACTGACTTCAACACCAGAAAGCTTGTACTGCTCGCCTTCAGTGATGTTAATCGTAATGTAGATCCCTTTCTTGTCCGGAGTCAGACTGACCTGAGTAGAGTCGATGTTGAAACGCGCGTAACCGCGATCCAGATAGTAGCTGCGCAGGGTTTCGAGGTCGCCCGCCAGTTTCTGCTTCTGGTATTTGCGATCGCCAACCACGTTCCACCACGGCACTTCGTCACGCAGCTGGAAAGTCGAGATCAGTTCGTCGGTGCTGAACGCGTGGTTCCCTACGATGTTGATCTGTTGGATCTTCGCAGAGACACCTTCCTGGAAGACCAGCTTCAGGTCAACACGGTTACGTGGCAGCGGAGTCACAACCGCCTTCACGCTTGCGCTGTATTTACCGACGCTGTAATAGAAATCTTCCAGACCTTTTTCAATATCTGAAAGGGTTGTGCGGTCCAGAGATTCCCCCACACGAACACCGGATGCTTCAAGGTTCTGCTTGAGCATGTCATCTTTCACCGACTTGTTGCCGGAGAAAGTGATACTGGCGATCGTTGGACGTTCTTTTACCTGAACCAGCAGCGTATCACCATCGCGCAGGACGCGGACGTCCTCAAAGTTGCCAGTGGCAAACAGAGCACGGATGGTGTTACTGATATCATCATCATTAACCGTATCGCCGGGGCGCACAGGCATACTGAGGAGGGCCGCACCAACGGCGACACGCTGGAGGCCTTCGAAATGAATGTCTTTCACTACGAACCCGTCAGCACCGTATACGGTGGCGCTGCTAAACAGCAGCGACGCTATGAGCAACTTTTTCATCGCCATCGTTATTATGCGTTCTTCCTAACACTCTCTTACAACCGAGAGAAATCATTGAAAAGTGCAAGCCCCATTAACAGCACCAGCAAAATCGAGCCAATGCGATAACTAAAGTCTTGAACTCGCTCGGATACCGGTCCGCCTTTTAGCTTTTCAATCGCTAAAAACAGCAGATGGCCCCCGTCTAATACGGGAAGCGGGAACAGGTTGATTATCCCCAGATTCACGCTTATAAGCGCGAGAAACATGAGATAGTAAATCACCCCGAATTCCGCTGACATCCCAGCCCCCTGAGCAATTGAAATTGGCCCACTGAGGTTGTTCAGTTTCACATCACCGGTTATCAATTTCCCCAACATGTTGACCGTAAGCTTCATCAGTTGCCATGTTTTATCCGTGGCTTCAAGGATGGCGCTAAACGGCCCATATTGGCGTATTGTCTTGTACTCATCTGGCAGCGGGATCACTTTCGGCACTACACCTGCAAACCCTTCTGCCTTTTTGCCGCCCGATTTGGTATCCGGGGTCAGCGTCAGCGAAAGCGGACTCCCGTGCCTTTCCACTTCCAGTGCGAGCGAAATACCTGGATTATCGCGCACCAGAGTAACAAAGGTCATCCACTGTGTTAATGGTTGACCATCGACTTTAACGATCCTGTCGCCTGCTTGCAAACCTGCTTTGCTCGCCGCCGAATTGGCCTGTACTTCGGCTAATACCGGCTCGATCTGCGCACCGCGTGGGCGAATCCCCAGTGCAGAGACGGGATCTTCTTTGTCAGGCTCGAAACTCCAGTGGCGTAAATCCAGCACTTTGTCCTGTCGCTGGTCAGAACCAAACGGCGAAACGCTGACCGTTGTCTGCTTATCACCAATTTTGGCGACCAACTGCAGCCGCACGGCATCCCAATCAGGGGTTTCGATGCCATCAATGGCTTTAAGTTCCATCCCCGGCGTAATTTGCGCACTTGCCGCGATGGAGTTAGGGGCAATTTCACCCACCACCGGACGCACGCCAGGGACGCCGATGATAAACACCAGCCAGTAGGCGAAGATAGCAAAGATGAAATTGGCTACCGGACCGGCAGCAATGATGGCGGCGCGTTGCCCAACAGTTTTGTTGTTGAACGCGCGATGCTGAAGTTCAGGGGCAACAGGCTCAACACGTTCGTCGAGCATTTTAACATAGCCACCCAGCGGGATAAGGGCGATGACGAATTCAGTGCCGTGGCGGTCGGTACGCTTCCAGAGCGATTTACCAAAACCAATGGAGAATCGCTCCACGCGCACACCACAGCGGCGAGCAACCCAGAAATGGCCAAATTCATGCACGGTAATCAGTACACCCAGTGCAACAACGAACGCCGCCAGATTCCAGAGAATGCTCAGCATAAAACCTTCCGTTAAATCGTCCCGAACACCAATAAAAGCAAGCAAGCAAACACGGGGACTGCCGCAGTCAGGCTGTCAATGCGATCCATTATACCGCCATGCCCTGGAATCAAGTGACCACTGTCTTTAATCCCTGCTTCACGCTTAAACATACTTTCGGTTAAATCACCCAGTACCGAGGCCAGTGCAGCAAAAATTGAGCACACCAGCAGTGTCGACGGCGCAACGCTCAGATCCGCCCAGACGCCATAGCCCCAGGAGATGATTGCTGCCGTAAACAAGCCGCCGATAAATCCTTGCCAGGTTTTACCCGGAGAAACCTTCGGAGCCAGTTTATGTTTGCCGAACAGTTTACCAAACATATAGGCCCCAGAGTCAGCCCCCCAGACCAGAATCATCACATAAAGCAGCCAGATTGCACCGCTGTAGTGGTTTTCATCATAGTGCCAGGCGCGCAGCGCGAGCATACCCCAGAAAAAAGGAACAATTGTGAGCAGGCCAAAAATAAGGCGTAATACTTTTGAATTGCGCCATAATGCCGCAGAACCTGGATAAAAAAGCACCAACACGAGCGCAGCAATCCACCAGGCCAACGATACCCACAGGGAGCCGGCAACCAGCGGTTGATGAATATCGTGGTGATATTCAGGCAAGGTAAACAGCATCAGGGCCAGTAAAAAGCCACAGAGTACCGCCAGCCATACCCGCTGAGTGCGCGAGGTAAAGCCGCTAAACTGTCCCCATTCCCACGCGGCGAGCATACACACTACCAGCGTAACAATAGCGAATCCCACTGGGGGCAGTAAAAACAGCGCCGCAATGACAATGGGTATTAATACAAAAGCGGAAATCAGGCGATACTTCAGCAAAAGCTACCCCCATCAGGCTTTGTCGCCACCAGGCTCGGTGCCGCCGAAACGACGCTCTCGATTGGCAAAGGCATGCAGCGCACCTTCAAAGTCTTGTTCATCAAAATCGGGCCAAAGAACATCAGTAAAGTAAAGTTCGGCATAGGCAATTTGCCAAAGCAAAAAGTTACTTATGCGATGTTCTCCCCCTGTCCTAATTACCAAATCCACAGGTGCCAGTTCATTCATGCAGATTTGCTGACTCAGCATCTCTTCATCAATTTGGTCGGGTCTCAACAGCCCTTCCTGAACCTGTTCGGCCAAATGCCGAACGCCCTGGATAATATCCCAGCGTCCGCCGTAATTCGCCGCGATATTGAGCGTCAGACCAGTATTATTTTCAGTCAGCGCTTCTGCTTTACGAATCCGTTCCTGCAAACGTGAGTTAAAACGACTGGTCTCGCCAATAATACGCAGGCGGACGTTGTGGCGGTGCAGGCTTTTTACTTCGCTGTCGAGCGCCCACACAAACAATTCCATCAACGCACTGACTTCCTGCGCCGGTCGATTCCAGTTTTCACTGCTAAAAGCATAGAGCGTTAACGCATCAATGCCGTTATTGGCGGCAAAAGAAACGGCGCGGCGAACAGACTTCGCCCCAGCTTTATGCCCAAAGGCTCGTATCTTCCCTTGTCTTTTCGCCCAGCGGCCATTGCCATCCATGATAATTGCTACATGACGGCAGCCATGAGCGGGCAAATTTTCGCTTATTGGTTGATTCGCAGACAACATAACGCGTTTTTAGTCCCTGAAAAGGATTTAACGGTACTCAGGAATACTGAAGCCTATACATAAAAAAGCCGTGTCAAACCACGGCTTACCTGACCACATTAAGTCAAATACCTGCGATCAGGTGGCGCAGACTATATCACTGAAGCCCAACGCTAACAAATAGCACGACAATTAGTGGTTGCTTTATCACCAGCTTGCGAGACGTGTCACCTGTTTACGCGCAACAATGCGGGCCTGAGCATCTACCGCCAACACCTCTTCCACGCTTTGTGGTTCGCGCAAATCCATCATGTCCAGCACCGAGCGATTCAGTGTCGCGATGTCGGTAAAACGAATCTGCTGATTCAGAAATGCCTCAACGGTAATTTCATTGGCCGCATTGAGTGCTGTCGTCGCCGCCTGCCCCTGGTCAAAGGCATTCATCGCAAGCTTCAGACACGGATAACGGTCGTAATCTGGCTCACTGAATGTCAGAGAGCTGAGCTTGCAGAAATCGAGCGGTTTCACCCCAGACTTCACACGGTTAGGCCACGCCATCGAATGTGCAATTGGCGTGCGCATATCCGGTTCACCCAGCTGTGCCAGCACGCTGCCATCCTGATAACGCACCATCGAGTGAATCACCGATTGCGGGTGGATCAGCACTTCCATCTGTTTCGCTGACGCATTAAACAGCCAGCGCGCTTCAATGTATTCCAGACCTTTGTTCATCATGGTGGCAGAGTCGACAGAGATCTTACGTCCCATTGACCAGTTCGGATGACGACACGCCTGATCCGGCGTCATTGCGCTCAGTTCAGACAGCGGCGTTTCACGGAACGGACCACCAGACCCGGTAAGCAGAATCGACACAACGCCATTCTGCTCGAGGTCAGCGTACCCCAGGTTCTGTTGAAAAAGTTGCGGTAAACTCTGAAAAATTGCGTTGTGTTCACTATCGACCGGCAAAAGACGCGCGCCGCGCTGCTTAACCGCCTCCATGAACAGGCGTCCACAGGTCACCAGCGACTCTTTATTCGCCAACAATACATCTTTACCGGCATCGATAGCCGCAAGCGTAGGCAGAAGCCCTGCCGCCCCGACGATTGCCGCCATCACCTGATCGACCTCATCCAGCGCAGCCATATCACAGGCCGCCTGTTTCCCACTCAGCACCTCGGTGCGACTGCCCTTCTCCTGCAGCTGCGCTTTCACAAGGCGGGCGCTCTTTTCGTCATCCATCACCGCATAGCGAGGCGCAAACTCCAGGCACTGTTCGATCATTCGCTGCACGTTCTTACCGGCCACCAGTGCCGTCACGGTGTAGAGTTCAGGGTTATGGCGAACAACGTCGAGAGTGCTGCAACCGATAGAGCCAGTTGAGCCAAGGAGAGTTAAATGCTTCATGAGATGCCCGGAAAAAGTTAGACCAGATAAAAGCAAAACGCCGCCAGCAAGACATCATGTCTCTCTGAACGGCGTTTATCAGTGTACGACAGAAATCAGAACTGCATCAGTTCCGCTTCTTTATCTGCCAGCGCCGCATCAATTTTCTTGATAGCTGCGTCAGTCATCTTCTGCACGTCGTCCTGGGAGCGACGGTCGTCATCTTCGCTGATCTCTTTTTCTTTCAGCAGAGCTTTCACTTTATCGTTCGCGTCGCGACGTACGTTACGCACAGAAACGCGACCTTGCTCAGCTTCACCACGAACCACTTTGATCAGGTCTTTACGACGTTCTTCCGTCAGCGGAGGCAGTGGAACACGGATGTCAGAACCCGCAGAGCTTGGGTTCAGACCCAGGTCAGATGCCATGATCGCTTTTTCAACGGCCGGGCTCATAGAACGATCGAATACGTTGATTTTCAGCGTACGGGTATCTTCTACAGTCACGCTCGCCAGCTGACGCAGTGGGGTTGGCGTGCCGTAGTATTCCACGATGATGCCATCCAGCAGGCTTGGGGAAGCACGGCCAGTACGGATTTTGCTGATTTGGGTTTTGAACGCTTCTACGCATTTGTCCATGCGTACTTCAGCATCTTTTCTGATGTCGTTAATCACGTTACGAATCCTTGAAAACTTGTCTCAGGCAGACTATCCGCCAGCACAGCGCTACAGGTGTGCTAAGTATAGTCGCGTTTAATTCATGACAACGCCAAAGGCGCGCCCGGGTAAGATACCGCTACAAATAAAGCGGAATCTTACCTGTATTTATCGCCGACGGAAATTATTCCGTGATCAAAGTGCCTTCTTTTTCGCCCATTACGACGCGGCGCAGTGCGCCTGGCTTGTTCATGTTGAAGACACGGATCGGCAGTTTATGGTCACGAGCCAGCGTGAAGGCGGCAAGATCCATCACTTTCAGCTCTTTATCCAGCACTTCGCTGTAGGTCAGCTGATCGTACATGGTGGCAGAAGGATCTTTTGCCGGATCGGCGGTAAACACGCCATCCACTTTGGTTGCTTTCAGAACCACATCGGCTTCGATTTCGATACCGCGCAGACAGGCTGCGGAATCGGTGGTAAAGAACGGGTTACCGGTACCGGCGGAGAGGATCACCACGCGGTTGTTACGCAGCAGGCTGATAGCTTCTGCCCAGCTGTAGTTATCGCACACGCCATTCAGTGGAATAGCGGACATCAGGCGCGCGTTCACATAGGCGCGATGAAGCGAATCACGCATCGCCAGGCCATTCATGACGGTTGCCAGCATACCCATGTGGTCGCCCACAACGCGATTCATCCCTGCTTTCGCCAGACCAGCGCCACGGAAAAGGTTGCCACCGCCAATGACCACGCCAACCTGAATACCCAGTTCGACCAGTTCTTTGATTTCCTGTGCCATACGATCAAGGATGCTTGCGTCAATACCGAAGCCTTCCGATCCCTGCAGCGCTTCGCCACTCAGCTTAAGCAGAATGCGTTTGTACACGGGTTTTGCATTGGTAGCCATGTTTCTTTCCTGAGACTGTCAACGATTAAGATGGGGGTTAATTCTGGCGACATGATATGTCGCATATCAGCACAGCGATACTGGAGCCTGTCTGATTTCGTCTGACGGGTGACAAAAAGAAGCCGCCCTCAGGCGGCTCCTTTTCAATCATTAAGACTGCTTGGACATTGCAGCAACTTCTGCTGCGAAGTCAGTCTCAACTTTCTCGATGCCTTCGCCCACTTCGAAGCGGATGAAGCCAGTTACGTCAGCGTTGTGCTCTTTCAGCAGCTGAGCAACAGACTTGCTTGGATCCATAACGAAAGGCTGGCCAGTCAGAGAAACTTCGCCGGTGAATTTCTTCATGCGGCCTTCAACCATTTTCTCTGCGATTTCTTTTGGCTTACCAGACTGCATCGCGATGTCCAGCTGAACCTGGTACTCTTTCTCTACCACTTCAGCAGACACGTCTTCTGGCTTAACGAATTCTGGTTTGCTTGCAGCGATGTGCATAGCCAGCTGTTTAACCAGCTCTTCGTCAGCGCCTTTAGCCGCAACCAGAACACCGATACGTGCACCGTGCTGGTAAGAACCCAGTACGTCGCCTTCCAGGGAGGACACGCGACGGATGTTGATGTTCTCACCGATTTTAGCAACCAGCGCAACACGTTCTTCTTCGAACTGTGCTTTCAGAACGTCAACGTCAGTGATTTTGCCTGCAACAGCTGCGTCCAGAACTTTGTTAGCAAATGCCTGGAAACCACCGTCTTTAGCAACGAAGTCAGTCTGGCAGTTAACTTCCAGAATGATGCCGTAGTTGCCGTCGATCTTAGTGATGATCACGCCGTCAGCAGCCACGTTGCCTGCTTTTTTAGCTGCTTTGATCGCACCGGATTTACGCATGTTTTCGATTGCCAGCTCGATGTCGCCGTTCGCTTCAGTCAGCGCTTTTTTGCAATCCATCATGCCTGCGCCAGTACGCTCGCGCAGCTCTTTTACCAGGGATGCGGTAATTTCAGCCATTCTTAAATCCTCGGGAGATGTGAACTGCCCGGCCGGGGGCCAAACAGTATAAATTGAAAAAAGGGGCCGATAATTGGCCCCTATTCATACACGGTACTAATAAGGGGTGAAACCTTATTATTCAGCTTCTACGAAGCTTTCTTCCGCCTGAGAAGCCAGATCCTGGGAACGGCCTTCACGAACGGTAGCAGCTACAGCGCTCAGGTACAGGCTAACAGCACGGATGGCGTCGTCGTTACCCGGGATAACGAAGTCAACACCGTCCGGATCGGAGTTGGTATCAACGATAGCGAATACCGGGATACCCAGGTTGTTAGCTTCTTTGATTGCGATGTGCTCGTGGTCTGCATCGATTACGAACAGCGCGTCTGGCAGGCCGCCCATATCTTTGATACCGCCCAGGCTGTTTTCCAGCTTGTCCAGTTCACGAGTGCGCATCAGCGCTTCTTTCTTAGTCAGCTTGTCGAAAGTACCGTCCTGAGACTGGGTTTCCAGATCTTTCAGGCGTTTGATGGACTGACGAACAGTTTTCCAGTTAGTCAGCATGCCACCCAACCAGCGATGGTTCACGAAGAACTGGTCGCAGCTGTTAGCAGCATCTTTCACAGCTTCGCTTGCAGCGCGCTTAGTACCAACGAACAGAATCTTACCTTTACGGGAAGCAATCTTGTTCAGCTCAGCCAGGGCTTCGTTGAACATTGGTACAGTTTTCTCAAGGTTGATGATGTGAACTTTGTTACGTGCGCCGAAGATGAAAGGCTTCATTTTCGGGTTCCAGTAACGGGTCTGGTGACCAAAGTGAACACCAGCCTTGAGCATGTCGCGCATGGAAACAGTTGCCATGTTTAAAACCTCTATAGTAAAAGTTGGGGTTATGCCTCCACGTATCCCATATTACCGACCCCAAAGGGCACCCCGGAATATGTGCCGATACGTGTGTGTTGTTACACAAAGTGAGATTTGTCGCTTCCGTCCAACCTGTGTAGTCTTCGATGGATCGGAAGTCCGGCGCGCTTTATACCACAAAACACGACCAGAAACCAATAATTGTTGGCGGAGTGTGCTGTTAATGATTCTCAATTTGGCACGGGGTGCGCCTGACTGATACCATTGAGGACACGTAGATTTATATTGTCGAAAAAATCGACACCGATGGACAGATTACATGGCTATCTCTATTAAGACACCTGAAGAAATTGAAAAGATGCGCGTCGCCGGTCGTCTGGCCGCGGAAGTGCTGGAAATGATTGAACCGTTCGTCAAACCGGGCGTCAGCACCGGCGAGCTGGATCGCATCTGTAACGACTACATCGTCAACGAGCAGCACGCGATCTCCGCCTGCCTCGGCTACCACGGTTTCCCGAAATCCGTCTGTATCTCAATTAATGAGGTGGTTTGCCACGGTATTCCGGATGATGAAAAACTGCTGAAAGATGGCGACATCGTCAACATCGACGTCACCGTCATTAAAGATGAGTACCACGGTGACACCTCGAAGATGTTCATCGTTGGTAAACCCACTATTCTGGGCGAGCGCCTGTGCAAAGTGACTCAGGAAAGTCTCTACCTGGCGTTGAAGATGGTTAAACCCGGTATCCGCCTGCGCACCATCGGTGCCGCTATCCAGAAATTCGTTGAAGCAGAAGGTTTCTCTGTGGTGCGTGAATATTGCGGTCACGGTATCGGCCGCGTCTTCCACGAAGAGCCGCAGGTTCTGCACTACGATGCCGATGACGGCGGCGTGGTGCTGCAAAAAGGCATGACCTTTACTATCGAGCCAATGGTCAACTCTGGCGACTACCGCATCCGTACCATGAAAGATGGCTGGACGGTGAAAACCAAAGACAGAAGCTTGTCTGCGCAGTACGAGCATACTATTGTGGTAACAGACAACGGCTGTGAGATTATGACGTTGCGCAAGGATGACACCATCCCGGCGATACTGACGCACGATGAATGATAAAAAAGCCGGCAAATGCCGGCTTTTTTAATGGCGATAGCTTTTTCTTATGGGTGGCACGCGATGAGTAATCTATTACCCGAACAGTATGCGAATACAGCACTTCCCACCCTCCCCGACCAGCCCGACAACCCGGGCGTCTGGCCACCGCACGAGCTGACCTGCGCCCATATCAAAGCGCATATGGATGTTTTCCATCGCTGGTTGGGTAGCGCGTTTGATGCGGGTATTTCTGCCGAGCAGCTCATCGAAGCGCGCACCGAATTTATTGACCAGCTCCTGCAGCGCCTGTGGATTGACTATGGTTTCGGTCAGATTAGCGACGTCGCACTGGTCGCCGTCGGGGGCTATGGCCGTGGCGAGCTTCATCCGCTTTCCGATATCGACCTGCTGATCTTAAGCCGTAAAAAGCTGCCAGACGAACAGGCGCAGAAAATTGGCGAACTGCTGACGCTGCTCTGGGACGTGAAGCTGGAAGTGGGTCACAGCGTGCGCACGCTGGAAGAGTGTCTGCTGGAAGGGTTATCTGACCTCACCGTTGCCACCAACCTGATTGAAACCCGTCTGCTGATCGGCGACGTTGCGCTGTTCCTGGAACTGCAAAAACACATTTTCAGCGACGGGTTCTGGCCGTCAGAGAAATTCTTCGCCGCAAAGGTCGAGGAACAGAATCAGCGCCACCAGCGCTATCACGGTACCAGCTATAACCTGGAGCCTGATATCAAAAGTAGCCCTGGCGGTCTGCGCGACATCCACACCCTGCAGTGGGTCGCCCGTCGTCATTTTGGTGCAACGTCGCTGGACGAGATGGTCGGGTTTGGTTTCTTAACCGAAGCCGAACGTAATGAACTGAACGAGTGTTTACATCTCCTGTGGCGCATTCGCTTTGCCCTGCATCTTGAAGTCAGCCGTTACGATAACCGTCTGCTGTTTGACCGCCAGCTCAGCGTGGCTCAGCGCCTCAATTACAGCGGTGAGGGCAACGAGCCGGTTGAGCACATGATGAAGGATTTCTTCCGCGTTACCCGCCGCGTGACCGAACTCAACCAGATGCTGCTGCAGCTGTTTGACGAAGCGATCCTGGCGCTGACGGCGGACGAAAAACCACGGCCCATTGATGATGAATTCCAGCTGCGCGGCACGCTTATCGATCTGCGCGACGAAACGCTGTTTATCCGCGAGCCGGAAGCGATCCTCCGCATGTTCTATACGATGGTGCGCAACAGCGCGATCACCGGGATCTACTCCACGACCCTGCGCCATCTGCGCCACGCGCGCCGCCATCTGACACAGCCGCTGTGTTATATCCCGGAAGCGCGAGCCCTGTTCCTCAGCATGCTACGCCACCCGGGAGCCGTCAGCCGGGGCCTGCTACCGATGCACCGCCACAGTGTGCTGTGGGCCTATATGCCGCAGTGGTCGCATATCGTCGGGCAGATGCAGTTCGATCTTTTCCACGCTTATACGGTGGATGAACACACGATCCGCGTCATGCTCAAGCTGGAGAGCTTTGCCAAAGAAGAGACGCGCTCCCGCCATCCGCTGTGCGTTGAGCTGTGGCCGCGTCTTTCCCACCCGGAACTGATCCTGATTGCCGCCCTGTTCCACGATATCGCGAAAGGTCGCGGTGGCGACCACTCGGTACTGGGTGCGCAGGACGTACTGAAATTTGCCGAGCTGCATGGTCTGAACTCGCGCGAGACGCAGCTGGTCGCCTGGCTGGTGCGCCATCACCTGCTGATGTCAGTTACCGCACAGCGTCGTGACATTCAGGATCCGGAAGTCATTAAGCAATTCGCCGAAGAGGTGCAAACTGAAAACCGCCTGCGCTATCTGGTCTGCCTGACGGTAGCGGATATTTGTGCCACCAACGAAACGCTGTGGAACAGCTGGAAGCAAAGCCTGCTGCGCGAGCTTTACTTCGCGACGGAAAAACAGCTGCGTCGCGGAATGCAAAACACCCCGGACATGCGCGAGCGTGTACGTCACCATCAGGTGCAGGCGCTGGCGTTGCTGCGGATGGATAACATTGATGAAGAGGCATTACATCAGATTTGGGCCCGCTGTCGCGCCAACTACTTTGTGCGTCATAGCCCAAACCAGCTTGCCTGGCATGCGCGGCATCTGCTCCAGCATGATTTGTCGAAACCGATGATCCTGCTCAGCCCGCAGGCCACGCGCGGCGGCACAGAGATCTTTATCTGGAGCCCGGACCGGCCTTATCTGTTTGCCGCCGTCTGCGCCGAGCTGGACAGACGCAACCTCAGCGTTCACGACGCACAGATTTTTACCACCCGAGACGGCATGGCGATGGATACCTTTATCGTACTGGAGCCGGACGGCAGCCCGCTGTCGTCGGACCGTCATGAAGGGATACGCTTTGGTCTGGAACAGGCCATCACCCAGCGCAGCTGGCAACCGCCGCAACCGCGTCGTCAACCGGCCAAATTGCGTCACTTTACCGTCGATACCGAGGTCAATTTCCTGCCGACCCACACCGACCGCAAATCGTTCCTGGAGCTTATCGCCCTCGACCAGCCAGGGTTGCTCGCCCGCGTCGGCCAGGTTTTTGCCGATCTGGGAATTTCGCTTCATGGAGCCCGAATTACAACCATTGGTGAGCGAGTAGAAGATTTATTTATAATCGCAACGGCCGACCGGCGTGCCCTTAATAATGACCTGCAGCTGGAAGTGCAACAACGGTTGACAGCAGCCCTCAATCCAAACGATAAAGGGTGACGTGTTTTTTAGTGAAATGGAAAGAGTAAACAATGCAGCAGTTACAGAACGTTATTGAGTCCGCTTTTGAGCGTCGCGCCGAGATTACCCCGGCAAATGTGGATACCGTTACCCGTGAAGCGGTTAATCAGGTGATTTCTCTGCTGGATTCCGGCGCGCTGCGCGTGGCAGAAAAAATCGACGGTCAGTGGGTAACTCATCAGTGGCTGAAGAAAGCCGTGCTGCTCTCTTTCCGTATCAACGATAACCAGGTTATCGACGGAGCAGAAAGCCGCTACTTCGATAAAGTACCAATGAAATTCGCTGACTACGATGAAGCGCGTTTCCAGAAAGAAGGTTTCCGTGTTGTGCCTCCGGCGGCAGTTCGCCAGGGCGCATTCATCGCACGCAATACCGTGCTGATGCCATCCTACGTGAACATCGGTGCGTATGTTGATGAAGGCACAATGGTAGACACCTGGGCAACCGTCGGTTCTTGCGCGCAGATCGGTAAAAACGTTCACCTGTCCGGCGGCGTCGGCATCGGTGGCGTTCTGGAGCCACTGCAGGCGAACCCAACCATTATCGAAGACAACTGCTTCATCGGCGCACGCTCCGAAGTGGTTGAAGGTGTGATCGTTGAGGAAGGCTCCGTTATTTCTATGGGCGTCTACATCGGTCAGAGCACCCGTATTTACGATCGTGAAACCGGCGAAGTTCACTACGGTCGCGTACCTGCGGGTTCCGTCGTCGTCTCCGGTAACCTGCCGTCAAAAGATGGCAAATACAGCCTGTACTGTGCGGTTATCGTGAAAAAAGTCGATGCAAAAACCCGCGGTAAAGTGGGTATCAACGAACTGCTGCGCACCATCGATTAATCGGGTATAACAAAAAGCGGGGGCAACCCCGCTTTTTTTATATCTGAGGGTGGCGAAAATAGATTTTTTCGTTAATTATTCAAAGGTTATGTTGAGATCAAGGGTACCGCTATGTACGATAATCTGAAAAGTCTGGGCATTACCAATCCTGATGAAATTGATCGTTACAGCCTCCGCCAGGAAGCGAATAACGATATTTTGAAAATCTATTTTCACAAGGATAAAGGCGAGTTTTTCGCCAAGAGCGTGAAGTTTAAATATCCACGCCAGCGTAAGACCGTCGTCGCTGACGGCGTAGGACAAGGGTACAAAGAAGTACAGGAAATCAGCCCTAACCTGCGCTATGTGATCGATGAACTCGATCAGATCTGCCAGCGCGATCGCACCGAAGTCGATTTGAAACGTAAGATCCTCGATGACCTGCGTCATCTGGAAAGCGTTGTCACGAACAAGATCAGCGAGATTGAAGCGGATCTTGAGAAGCTTACTCGTAATAAGTAATGACAGGTGCGGCCTGATGCCCTCACCCCGGCCCTCTCCCACAGGGAGAGGGTGAAACCTCATCTCTGCTCATCTAACTGCAGCGCCAGGTACAGCAGCAGCCTGTCGTCAAAATTCCCCAGCTCCAGCCCGGTCAGTTCCGAGATCCGGTTAAGCCGGTATTCCAGCGTATTGCGGTGAATAAACAGCGCTTTCGACGTTGCCAGCGGCTGCACGTTATGATGAAACCATGCCTGCAACGTGCGGTACAGCAAACCGTTGTTGTCCATCGCTTTCAGACGGGCTAACGGACGCGCCAGCTCATCGGCCTGCCAGCCACCGCGCAGGCCATCGAGCAGCACCGGCAACATCAGTTCCTGGTAGAAGTAGCTCCGGCTTTCCGGCATCCGCTGTTTACCTGACATCATCGTGGTACGCGCCGTGCGCCATGAGCGGGCGATACTGCCCGGCCCGGTAAAGTAATTTCCCAGGGCAACGCGAAAACGCGGTTGTCCGCCCTCCTTCATGTGTGCAATCAGCTGCTCCACCCAGCGACGGTGATCTTCAACATCCCAGCGGCCAAACGGGTTAAGCGCCGGTTTGAGCACCACAATTTCAGTCAGAGAAACAATTGCCGCCAGGTTGTTGCGCTCCGGTGTGACCAGTGCATTTTGCAGCTGCTGCAGTTCGGCCATCGTGCTGTCTACGCCAGACTGGCCGCTATCGACTTCAATGACCACCGCCACGCGTGGCTGATCAAGATCGATGCCCAGACGCTGCGCCCACTCGCTCAGCGCAGGTGTGTGTTCTTCTGCCTGGATCAGGTTCATGACCAGCTCTTCACGCAGGCGGCTATCCTGTGCCAGCAGGTGCATCAGACGCGACTGCTCCAGCATCATTTCGGCGGTCATGCAGACCAGCTCGCCATATTTACGCAGCGACTCCGGTTCGCCCGTCAGGCCGATCACGCCAACAATTTCCCCCTCCAGCCGCAGCGGGAAATTGATCCCCTGACGGACACCGTGAAGGTGTTTCGCAACCGCATCGTCGATATCCACCACGCGCCCCTGAGAGAGCACCAGCAACGCACCTTCGTGCACTTCCCCAATGCGTTCACGATCGCCGCTGCCAATAATGCGCCCGCGAGCATCCATTACATTGATATTGGTATCAATGATGCGCATGGTACGCGCCACAATATCCTGCGCCATTTTGGTATCAAGATGCCTGCCAGCCATGTAACCCTCCTGTGAGCAGGGCTCAAGAATAGGGAAGTTCAGTCACGGCTGCATTGTGCAAATGCACAAAGCCACGGAGAGAAATATGGACTTGTGGAAAGGGTCACAGAAACAAAAATGGCCCCTGCTCGTGGTTGAGCAGGGGCGCGGAGGGATTACTGCATCAGAAGGTAAATTGAAGAATCACCACGCTGAATATTCAACGCCAGCACGGAAGGTTTGCTGTCGAGGATTTTGCGCAGTTCAGCGATGTTTTTCACCGGTTGCTGGTTAGCCCCCATGATCACATCGCCTTTTTTCAGGCCGATACGGGCAGCCGGGCTGTTCGCTTTCACGTTGTTCACCACAACGCCTTTATCTTCGCCTTTGTTGCTCATCTCAGCACCTTCAATACCATTGAAGATGGTGCTGGAGTCCACCTGATTCTGGCTGCTCTGCTGCAGTTCCAGGCTCACGTTAACCGGCTTACCTTCACGCAGCAGACCGAGGGTGATTTTGCTACCAATCGGCATGGAACCCACTTCAGCACGCAGGGCCGCAAAGCTGCTGATCGGTTTACCGTTCAGAGAAGTGATCACATCACCGGCTTTAATCCCCGCTTTCGCCGCAGAGGAGTTCGGCAGCACCTGGCTGACAAATGCCCCACGCTGGGCGTCCACTTTCATTGCTTTCGCCAGCTCGGAGTTCAGCTCAGTCCCCAGGATACCCAGCTCACCGCGTTTCACCTGGCCATACTGCACCATCTGTGCGGTCAGGTTTTTCACCATATTACTTGGGATAGCAAAGCCGATACCGATGTTACCGCCGTCCGGAGCCAGGATTGCGGTGTTGATACCAATCAGTTCACCGTTCAGGTTCACCAGCGCACCGCCGGAGTTACCCCGGTTAATCGCCGCATCCGTCTGGATAAAGTTCTCGTAGTTCTCTGCGTTCAGGCCGCTACGACCCAGCGCGGAGACAATGCCAGAGGTCACGGTTTCACCCAGACCGAACGGGTTGCCGATGGCTACGGTGTAGTCACCCACACGCAGCGCGTCGGAATCGGCGAGCTTAATCGCCGTCAGGTTTTTCGGATCCTGAATCTGGATCAGCGCGATATCCGAACGTGGATCTTTACCCACCACTTTAGCGTCGAATTTACGTCCGTCGCTCAGCTGAACTTTAATGGTGTTGGCGTTATCAACAACGTGGTTGTTGGTCACCACGTAGCCTTTTGCCGCATCAATAATGACGCCCGAACCGAGTGCCATGAATTTCTGTTGCTGGCCGCCACCGTTACCGCCCTGGCTTTCATCCCCTGCACCACCGCCCTGACAGAACGGGGAGCTCTGGAAGGGTGAACCGTCCTGGCAGAACGGTGAGTTATCACCGAAGAACTGCTGGAAGTTACGCGGCATACGCGGCGTATTGACGGTCGTACTGCCCTCAACGTTAATACTCACCACCGATGGCATCACTTTTTCGAGCATCGGTGCCAGGCTTGGCATCTGCTGCGCGGTTGCTGCCGACGATGAGCTCTCAGCTGCAGTAGCAGTCAGAGGAGACAGCGCTAAACCTAAACTCAGAGCCAGTGCACTCATTGCTAATGTGGTTTTTTTCATGTTTCTCAATCTCGATTTACAGGTAACGCAAAATTGCTGTGTAACTCAGATTCGTTTTATACCGCTTAGTTCCGGGATTAAGTTTATGGAAAAAGTAAAAATTTATTGGCCGTCTTTACAAAACTCAGCGTTTATTCGACAGCCATGAGCTTGCGGTATTCATCCCAGGCATACAAATCCGTCATGCCGCTGATATAGTCCTGAATAAGACGGCAACGAGAATAATATTCCATAATAGGCCATTGAGGTGATTGTCGATCCAGTCTGCTGACTGCTTCAACATAAGCCAGGCGATGGCGGGTAGAAAGTTTTTGATAAAGCCGGGATTCAATTGGCAATCGCCGCACGCGCTCTTGTTCCACCAGCTCGCTGAACTCGTTGACCGATAGCTGAAGCAGTGGGCGGTAAATCTCCAGTAAACCGCTGATAACCCGGTATCCCTGCAGCTCCAGCTGCTCGACATCCGGATGGCTGAACACATGACGCATCGCCACGTTTTTATATAACTCAAGAAGCTGACTGAAGCTGCTGTCATCTTCCAGCAACGCGTGATTGAATTCCCCGCTAAAAATCATCGGCAAGTTGTCAATAAAACGCGAAGCCGCATACGGCACCAGTTTATTTAATGTATTGACCCGCAAATACATAAAGAACTGATCTTCCGTGCTGCGGCTTAATGAATTTGAGCGCGATTTTTCCCAGGCATTTTCGACAACCTGAGCAAACAGCGACCCTTTTTCATGTTTACCCCAGGCAACATAAAGATGCTGATAAAGTTCCTCAACACTGAATATTCTTTTCTCAACGGCGTCTTCGAGGTCGGCAACGCAATAGGAAATATCGTCAGCGGCTTCCATTATCCATGTCAATGGAAAGCGGCCATTCGGGGTCAGTGAAAGTTCTTTACGTAACCGCTCTATATAGGCTTCTTCAGATAAATAATAGCCCGGCTTTTTCATCAAATAACTGTGTGAGGCAGGTGTTTCCCCCATCCACCAGGCGGGGCGCGTATATTTGAGAATGCAGCCCACCTGCGCCCAGGTCAGGTTCATACGCATCAGGGAGTGTACCAGGCGGATCCCCTGCGCATTACCCTCAAAGTGGCAAAGATCCTGACGCACTTTGCGGCGCAGATCGTTTAATCCTTCTTCACCTTCACGCAGGCGTAAATCCCTGACTACACAGCGATCATCACTGAGCGGCTGGCTTATCGCATCCGAAGGATAAAGTCGCTGTTTAAACCAGTCATTTATCGCCGCCTCCCCAAAATGGCCAAACGGCGGGTTGCCGATATCGTGCATCAGGCAGGCCATCTCGACGATGCTTTCGAACGGCCCCGTCAGCTCATCAAGACCATAGGTTTCCAGCAAACGCTGCTCTTTAAGGCGGCTTAAAATCTCTTTGGCAATGTAACGCCCAACCTGCTGAACTTCCATTGAGTGGGTTAAGCGCGTACGCACCGCAGCGTTTCGCTCAAGCGGGAACACCTGGGTTTTTTGCTGTAAGCGACGGATTGCAGGTGAGTTAATAATGCGCCCACGATCGCTTTCGAAGATGCGCAGGATCTCATGTTCGCTCTTTTCGCCCTGCGGCGAGCGGAAACGTCGGTGCCAGTTAATTTTGGTGCGAAAATCGATTGGTGCCATGTGCTCCCCCGCGTGAGAATGCGTTTCCCCTTAACCGCATGATAGACTATGCATCTTAACGAAGCACATCGCGAGTAAATCTATGAAAATCGGCATTATTGGTGCAATGGAAGAAGAAGTTACGCTACTGCGTGACAAAATTGAGAACCGTCAGACCCTCTCTCTGGGTGGTTGCGAGATCTACACCGGCCAGTTGAACGGCGTTGACGTTGCTCTGCTGAAATCTGGCATCGGTAAAGTTGCTGCAGCACTGGGCGCAACCCTGCTGCTCGAACGCTGCAAGCCGGACGTGATCATCAACACCGGTTCCGCTGGCGGTCTCGCACCAACGCTGAAAGTCGGTGATATCGTTGTCTCTGACGAAGCGCGTTACCACGATGCAGACGTGACTGCGTTCGGCTACGAATATGGCCAGCTCCCAGGTTGTCCGGCCGGGTTTAAAGCTGACGATAAACTGATTGCTGCAGCAGAAACCTGCATCGCAGAGCTGAACCTCAACGCAGTGCGCGGTTTGATTGTCAGCGGCGATGCCTTCATCAATGGCTCAGTTGGTCTGGCTAAAATCCGCCATAACTTCCCTCAGGCCGTTGCCGTTGAGATGGAAGCAACCGCGATTGCCCACGTTTGCCATAACTTCAGCGTCCCGTTCGTGGTGGTTCGTGCGATCTCTGACGTGGCTGACCAACAGTCTCATATCAGCTTCGACGAATTCCTGGCCGTTGCGGCAAAACAGTCCACCGTGATGGTGGAAAGCCTGGTGCAGAAACTGGCACGTGGCTAAACACCCTTTTAGGGCACTGGTTGCCCTGCTTCTGCTCGCACCGGCATGGCTTTATGCTGTGCCGCGTGTGATTACCCTCTCCCCCGCTAACACCGAGCTGGCCTTTGCCGCCGGGATCACTCCCGTTGGCGTAAGCAGTTTTTCGGATTACCCACCGCAAGCGGCTGGCATTGAAGAGGTATCGACCTGGCAAGGGATGAACCTTGAGCGCATCGTGGCACTTAAACCCGATCTCGTGCTGGCCTGGCGCGGTGGCAATGCCGAGCGGCAGGTCAACCAGCTCACTTCACTTGGGATCAAGGTGATGTGGATAGACGCGGTGAGCATTGAGCAAATTGCTCAGGCGCTGCGCGCGCTGGCACCTTATAGCCCAACGCCGAAGAAAGCCGAAAGTGCAGCACAACAGATGCTCAGCGACTATGCGGCACTGAAAGCCAGATACGACACCCCGACGAAAAAACGCATCTTCCTGCAGTTTGGCAGCCAGCCGCTGTTCACTACCGGGCAAGGCTCTATTCAGAACCAGGTGCTTGAGATTTGTGGCGGTGAAAATATCTTTGCTGCCAGCCGGGTTCCGTGGCCGCAGGTCAGCCGGGAGCAGGTTCTGGCTCGCCATCCGCAGGCTATCGTGGTGGTCGGAAATGCGAGTGAGATTCCTAAAATTGAACAATTCTGGCAACGCCAGCTAAAAATTCCGGTGATCCCACTCAACAGCGACTGGTTTGAACGCGCCAGCCCGCGTATTATCCTCGCCGCAAAACAACTCTGTGCCGCACTGGCAGAGAGTCACTAACATAGAAACAGACACAAAAGTTCGAGGATTTAACGATGCTCGTTTATTGGCTGGATATTCTTGGCACCGCCGTTTTTGCTATCTCCGGCGTTTTGCTCGCCGGGAAATTACGCATGGATCCGTTTGGCGTGCTGGTACTTGGCGTGGTTACTGCCGTTGGCGGCGGAACGATCCGCGATATGGCGCTGGCAAATGGCCCGGTATTTTGGGTGAAAGATCCCACCGATCTGGTGGTGGCAATGGTCACCTGCCTGTTAACGATCGCGTTAGTTCGACAGCCCCGCCGTTTACCAAAATGGGTGCTCCCGGTGCTGGATGCCGTCGGCCTGGCGGTGTTTGTCGGCATTGGGGTGAATAAAGCCTTTAATGCGGGAACCGGCCCAATGGTGGCTATCTGCATGGGGGTCTTAACCGGTGTGGGCGGCGGGATCATTCGTGACATTCTGGCGCGCGAAGTGCCGATGATCCTGCGAACGGAGATTTACGCGACAGCCTGTATCGTCGGCGGCATTGTTCACGCCACGGCGTATTATACCTTTGCCATTCCACTGGAGAATGCGGCAATGCTGGGGATGGTTGTGACGCTGGGGATACGTTTAGCGGCGATCCGCTGGCACCTGAAGCTGCCGACGTTTGCGCTGGATGATAATTCAAGATAAGGCCGTTTATAAGCCCGGTAGCGCGACGCTTTACCGGGCCCACAACGACACCAGACGCTATCAGATGCTGAACGAAGAACCACACCCACAGGTGCTTTTCGCGTTCGGGTTGGTCACAACAAAGCGAGAGCCTTCCAGACCTTCGGTGTAGTCAACCGCACCGCCCACCAGATATTGCAGGCTCATTGGGTCAACCACCAGCGCGACGCCCTGCTTCTCGATAGTCATATCACCATCGTTCACCTGGTCATCAAAGGTAAAACCGTACTGGAAGCCGCTACAGCCGCCACCGGTAATATAAACACGCAGTTTCAGATCCGGATTGTCTTCGTCGGCAATCAGGGTTTTCACTTTGTTGGCTGCTGCTTCGGTAAACTGCAACGGCAGCGCTACATCATCACTCATCTTATGCTCCCATGAATACTGCTTACTGCTATTGGGTAAAAATCACCCAATTCTTTTTTTCATTATCTAATACCCTGGTAATTCATTCAAGTATTCTGCTTCGCGGCCTGCTCAGCCTCAACTTTTGCCAGGGTACGGGCAAGAATGGTGGAGTATAGCGGTTTTCCACCCAGGAATTGGGCTAATAGTGTCGCGCCGAGACAGGTAATGATCATTGGCAAAATGAGCTGATAATTATCCGTCATCTCCAGCACCAGCACGATCCCGGTCAACGGCGCACGCAAAGACGCGGCCAGCAGCGCCCCCATCCCGGCAATGGCAAACGTCCCTGCATCCAGATGATACGCCGGGAACCCGGCAGCTGCCGCCATCCCAAACGCCGTTCCCAGTAGAGTTCCCAGCGCCAGCATCGGAGCAAAAATCCCGCCCGGCGCACCGGAAGAAAAGCAAAGCACCGTGGTTACCACCCGGGAAATAAACATAAACAGCAGCAGGCCCACGCTGAAATTGCCCGCCGCCGCAATGGGGATCAACCCAAAACCACCGCCCGCTGCATTGGGTTCAATAACGCCGAGGATGCCACAAGCCCCGCCGAGGAAACCACCGACCAGCACCCATTTGGTCGTGTTACCGCCGTGGATGCGCTGGAACATATCCTGAGCGCGTAAAATCAGCGTATTAAAAAGCGGCCCTACTACGCCAAAAATCATGCCAAGAACCAGATACAACCACAGCGTATTCACTGGCGCATTGGTCAGTTTTCCCACTTCGATCACCGCCCCTTCGCCATTAAAAATGCGAAAGACGATGCTCGACATAATCACACCGGTAAAAACCGCTTTTATGGAGATCAGGTTGTAACGGAACTGGGCGCGCATCTCCTCGATAATAAACAGGATCCCCGCCAGAGGGGCATTGAATGCGGCAGAAAGCCCCGCCGCGGCACCCGTTGCCAGCAACGTATGGCGCGCTTCGGCACTGCGCATCCGAAACAGATCGCCCACCATGCGTCCCACATTACCGCCCAGTTGTACCGTCGGCCCTTCCCGCCCGAGCACCATCCCTGCCCCCAGCGTTCCCATGCCACCGATAAACTTAACGGGGATCACCCGCCACCAGCGAACCGGACGTAGTTCTTCAAGCGCCCCTTCAATCTCCGGGATACCAGACCCTCCGGCCTCAGGTGCAAATTTACGCACCAGAAAATAGCCCACCATCGCAAACACGGCAGACAGACCAAACGCCCACACCCAGACCAGCCATCCGCTATTGGCGAAACCGGCAATGGTGCCAATGCGCCAGTTCAGTACCGTGTTCACTGCCTTTTCGAACGCGACACCCGCCAACCCGGCTACCGAGCCCACCACGGCGGCGGCCAGCAGAATTGCCAGCGGCGTTTTATCGCGATTGAGCAATCGCCGGATGCTGATACGGTGTCTCGCACGCGTAAACTGTTGTTCTTCAAAAGAGGGAGATTCTGCTTTCATTGTCCGTTTTTTTCATCATACAAATCACTGCGGAAATTTTACCAGAGACTGTCTTCTCGTCCCCTGAAAAATCCTTAACAATTGTTTATGCATTAATGGGGCAAAAATTTCATAACCTTTCGCGAATCACTTAGAATAGTGTGCTTAATCATTTTATACGAACCAGGAACGACGCCATGAGCAAGTCTGAAAACCTCTACAGTGCAGCCCGCGAGCTTATTCCGGGTGGCGTAAACTCGCCTGTTCGCGCCTTTACCGGCGTAGGCGGAACCCCGCTGTTTATTGAACGTGCTGACGGCGCGTACCTGTTTGATGTCGACGGCAAAGCCTATATTGATTACGTCGGTTCCTGGGGACCGATGGTGCTGGGACATAACCACCCGGCGATCCGCAATGCGGTCATTGAAGCGGCCCAGCGCGGTCTGAGCTTCGGTGCACCAACCGAGATGGAAGTCAAAATGGCGGAGCTGGTCACTGAACTGGTCCCCACAATGGACATGGTGCGTATGGTGAACTCCGGTACTGAAGCCACCATGAGCGCCATTCGTCTGGCGCGCGGCTTTACTGGCCGTGACAAAATCATCAAGTTTGAAGGCTGCTACCACGGCCATGCGGACTGCCTGCTGGTAAAAGCCGGTTCCGGTGCGTTGACCCTCGGCCAGCCAAACTCTCCGGGCGTACCTGCTGATTTCGCTAAGCACACCCTGACCTGCACCTATAACGATCTGGACACCGTTCGCGCCGCATTCGAACAGTATCCGCAGGAGGTTGCCTGCATCATCGTTGAACCGGTTGCGGGCAACATGAACTGCATTCCACCACAGCCTGATTTCCTGCCGGGCCTGCGCGCACTGTGCGATGAATTCGGCGCGCTGCTGATCATCGACGAGGTGATGACCGGCTTCCGCGTGGCACTGGCGGGTGCGCAGTCTTACTATGGCGTCGAGCCGGATTTAACCTGCCTGGGCAAAATCATCGGCGGCGGCATGCCGGTCGGTGCATTCGGTGGTCGTAGGGATGTGATGGAAGCTCTGGCTCCGACAGGCCCGGTTTACCAGGCGGGTACGCTGTCCGGTAACCCGATTGCGATGGCAGCCGGTTTTGCCTGTCTGACCGAAGTGGCACAGCCGGGTATCCATGAAACGCTGACAGCTCTGACGACTCAACTGGCAAATGGCCTGATGGACGCCGCTGAAGATGCGGGAATTCCGCTGGTCGTCAACCACGTTGGTGGAATGTTCGGGATTTTCTTCACTGATGCCAAGACCGTGACCTGTTATCAGGACGTGGTGAAATGCGATGTTGAACGCTTTAAGCGCTTCTTCCACCTGATGCTGGAAGAAGGTGTATACCTGGCTCCATCCGCGTTTGAAGCAGGCTTTATGTCTGTGGCGCACAGCGAAGACGATATCAATAACACCATCGACGCGGCGCGTAAGGTGTTTGGCAAGCTCTGAGTTGTCGATGTGTTGCCGGGTGGCAGTTTAGCCTTACCCGGCCCACAACAGTACAGTTTGACAAGCCGGGTAAGCGTCAGCGCCACCCGGCTTTTTTACCTGCCCTGCTTTCTTAACAGAGACAAACAACCCCGTCAGATCAGTTACCGCCAAACATATCCTTGATCCAACCGGCTACACCATCGCTGTCTTTCTTCTCATTCTGCTGCTGCGGCTGCTGTTGCTGCTGCTGTTGCGGCGGCTGAGAAGACGAGTCAAACGGATTACCCGCTGGTGGCTGAGACTGGCTTTGGCATAATGAATCCGGACTGGTCGTCCAGACCGGCAGCGTACGCATACCACCACCGCAGACAAAGTTACCGGCACCGTCCACGCCCATATCGACGATATCTTCCGGTGCGACCAGATTCAGCGGAACCGGAGACTGATTAGCCAGATAGCGCTGGTAAATCGACATCGCCCCGCTGGCACCATACAGTTTAGTTGGCTGGTTGTTATCGCGGCCTACCCAGGTGATCACCACTTCACGGCCATCAATACCGGCGAACCAGGTATCGACGTTGTTGTTGGTGGTCCCGGTTTTACCTGCCAGGTGCAGGTTCGGATACTTCGCCCCAAGCTGACGCCCCGTACCACGCTGTACAACCTGTTGCATCGTCCACAGCGTCATATAGGCAGCCTGTGCCGGTACAGCGCGTTCCGCCTGTGGGAAGCTCTGATACAACACGGAGCCATCCTCGGCAATCACCGAGCGCAGTGCGGACAGTTGTGCGCGGTTACCCCCGCTGGCAATGGTCTGGAACGCTTGCGCGACTTCGATAGGCGTCAGGTTCAGTGCCCCCAGGATCATCGCCGGAACCGGATTCAGCTGATCTTTCGGTACCCCCAGTTTCTGCCAGGTGTCGACGATCGCTGGCAGACCCAGCGCCATACCCAGGTTAACCGTCGGCACGTTCATGGAGCGGGTTAATGCATCCACCAGCATGACCTGGCCGCTGAACTGTTTATCATCGTTCTGCGGTGACCATACCTGGCCGTTAGGCTGGCGCAGGGAGATCGGGGCATCGGCAATCCAGGTGTTCAGGCGATACTGATTGGGCTGGCTCAGGGCGGTGAGATAGGTCGCCGGTTTTGCCAGAGAACCAATCGAACGACGCGCCTGCATTGCACGGTTGTAGCCTGCAAACTGCGGCTCAGCCCCTCCTACCATTGCGCGAACTTCACCGGTGTTACGGTCAACCACCACCATCGCGGTTTCAAGATCGCTAAGCTTCCGCTGCTTCTTGAGCGCCGGAATGCCATCGACAGCGGCTTTTTCTGCCGCATCCTGAGCAACGGAGTCGAAGGTGGTAAAGATCTTCACGCCAGAGAGATCTTTCACTTTATCGCCGAGCTTGCTCTGCAGCTCCTGACGCACCAGCTGCATAAACGCAGGCTGTGGAGAGATCACACCACCGCGTGGCTGAACGCCGAGTGGACGTGCGCTCAGCATGTCGTACAGTTCCTGGTCAATGACCTGCTGTTGCTGCAGCAGACGCAGCACCAGGTTACGACGCTCCAGCGCCAGTTTCGGGTTACGCCACGGGTTGTAGATGGACGCCCCTTTCACCATGCCCACCAGCAGCGCCTGCTGGTCAAGGCTCAGCTCTTCCACCGGACGGCCAAAGTAGTACAGGCTCGCCAGCGGGAAGCCGCGGATCTCATTATCGCCGCTCTGGCCGAGGTACACCTCGTTCATATACAGCTCAAGGATGCGATCCTTGCTGTAACGCGCATCCATCAGCACGGCCATGTACGCTTCGTTGGCTTTACGCCAGTATGAGCGTTCGCTGGAGAGGAACAGGTTCTTCACCAGCTGTTGGGTCAGCGTACTCGCCCCCTGCACCGTACGTCCGGCGGTCAGGTTCGCCAGCACCGCACGGCCAATGGAGTAGAGGCTGATACCATCATGCTCGTAGAAGTGACGGTCTTCGGTCGCCAGCAGCGTATCCACCAGCAGATCCGGGAAACCGTTACGCGCCACGAACAGGCGCTGTTCGCCGTTCGCCGACGAAAGCATGGTGATCAGGCGTGGATCGAGACGGAAGAAACCGAACTGGCGGTTGTTATCCATATTCTCGATGGTGTCCAGACGATCGCCATCAAAGGTCAGACGCGCACGCACCTGCCCCTCTTTGCTGTCCGGGAAGTCGAACGGACGACGGATCATCTCAACGCTATTCGCCTGCACGGTAAATTCGCCAGGGCGCGTCATTTTAGACACCTGACGATACTGAGTGGCTTCCAGCAGTTTCACCATCTCGTTCTTCGTGATGGCCATATCCGGCTCAAGGTTCACCATGCGGCCATACACCGCTGCAGGCAACTGCCAGACTTTCCCGTCGATACGGCTACGGATCTTCTGATCCAGATAGACGCCGTAAATCGCCATCAGCACAACAAAAACAATGAACAGCTTCAGAAGCAGCCAGAACCAGCCGCGCTTGCCACGAGGCTTACGCCCTTTGCCTTTCCCTTTACGCGGCATGGGTTCTTCATCCTCATAATCGTCTTCATAGTCATCGTCATAATCCTCATCTCTGAGTTGACGACGGCTCACCTTCTCTTTCGCCGGACGCGTTGGTTTTCCCTTACGTCCTATTGGCTCGCGGTCATTCCCCGCCATGCTTTTTCTCCGCAACTTTCAGGCGCAAAGGCCCGATTCTCTTTTCTTCCACCGATCTGTGGAAGAAGAAATCTCTCAAAATAAACAGCAAGACTTTCCTGACAGGAAAGTCTTTAGTGTTTTCTCCCTCTCCCCGTGGGAGAGGGCCGGGGTGAGGGCAACAGGCCGCACTCCCCTTTTTCACCTAACTCACGAATATTTCTTCGTACGTCTTGTCGGCGCGGTATTCGCCGGATCGTCAGGCCAGACATGTTTGGGATAACGTCCCTTCATCTCTTTTTGCACTTCACGATAGCTTCCCGCCCAGAACGCCCCCAGGTCGCGGGTGATCTGTAGCGGACGATGTGCGGGTGACAACAGTTCAAGCACCACAGGAACACGTCCTTCGGCGATAGAGGGCGTCACCGCCTCACCAAACATCTCCTGCATCCGTACCGCCAGCGCCGGAGGATTATCCTCGTGATAACGAATGGCAATCCGGCTTCCGGTCGGCACAGTGTAATGCCCTGGCAGTTCACTATCCAGACGTTGACGTAATGACCAGTCCAGTAAATTCTGTAACGCGACCTTAACATCAAGGGCTTTTAGCGCACGCAGCGAGTGTACACCGCTCATTTGCGGCAGTAGCCACGTTTCAAGAGAGTCCAGAAGGGTCTCATCATCAACCGCAGGCCAGGCATACTCCGGCAGCCAGCGTGCGGCGCAGTGCAGACGAATACGGTATTGCTCCGCCTCCGGCGTCCAGTTCAAAACGCTCAGCCCTTTTTCGCGAATGCCGTTCAGCATCGCCTGATGCAGCTCTTCTTCTGATGGCTTCGCCAGCGGCTTCGTGCCCAGGGTTAATTTGCCAATCTGGCTACGCCGAAACGCCTTCAGCGTCCCGTGTACATCATCCCACTCCACGGTATCTGACTGCTGCAGTAAATGTGGACAAGCACGCGTCAGGACATCGATATCAACAGCCATCGCCTGCAATATGCGCGCATCCGGCGAGTGACTGCCCTGCAACAGCAATGGCGCAATCAACCATTCATGGCGCGTCAGGGCATCATCACTGTCCAGCATCGCCCCCATGCCGTTTGCCAGCTGATAGCGCCCGTCCAGCCCGCGACGGCGTGCAATCCTGTCCGGGAATGCCTGCGCCAGGAGAGGGGCTATCTTATCGCTGTCAGGCAGGCCCGCACGGATATTAAGCCGTTTACAGAGCTGTTTCGCCCTCTGCTGCCAGTTTCCCTGATTACGTGAAAAGGCCTGCGCCAGATCGCTACTCCCGCCGCGCGGAGGCTCCTCAAGAATAGCCGCCAGTTTTGCTGCCGTCGCAATTTCATCTTCCCCTTGCGCCGCCATCAACATTGCCGCCAGACGGGGGTCATTCCCCAGAGCAGCCATCTTCTGTCCACACGATGTCAGACGCTCCCCTTCCAGCGCACCAAGCCGGGTCAGTAAAGCCCGTGCAGCGGCAAGGTTTGCAGCAGGCGGCAGGTTGAGCCAGGTCAGTTGAGCGGGATCCGGACAGCCCCACTGCAACAGATCCATCACCAGGCCAGAGAGATCGCTTTGCAGAATTTCCGGTGTACTTTGCAGCGCAGCGCGTTCCGCCTGCTCTGCACTGGTTAAATGCAGACAGATACCCGGTTCAAGTCGCCCCGCGCGGCCTGCACGCTGAACCATTGATGCCTGGCTTATGCGTTGCGTAAGCAGTCTGGTCAGCCCGGTGCGCGGATCGAAGCTCGCCACCCTCTCCTGCGCGCTATCCACCACCAGACGGATCCCTTCGATGGTCAGGCTGGTTTCAGCAATATTGGTGGCCAGCACGACTTTGCGCTGCCCCGTCGGTGCGGGAAGAATCGCCTTACGCTGGTCAGCCAACGACAGCGCACCGTAGAGCGGGCAAAGTGCCACATCGCTACTCACACGCGAGGCCAGTTGCTCTTGTACACGCTGGATCTCACCCACGCCGGGTAAAAACAGCAAAAGCGAGCCGGGTTCCTGACGGAGCAGTTCTGCGGTTGCGATGGCAATGGCATCGTCAAAACGCTGATGAGCCGAAAGCGGTTGATAGCGTCTCTCAACCGGGAAAGCGCGACCTTCTGAGGCGATCACCGGCGCATCAGGCAGCACCTGCTGCAGCCGTTCGTTATCCAGCGTAGCCGACATGATGAGTAACCGGAGATCGTCGCGCAGCCCCTGCTGGACATCCAGCAACAGCGCCAGCGCCAGATCCGCCTGCAGGCTGCGTTCGTGGAATTCATCCAGAATGACCAGCCCGACGCCGGTCAGCTCCGGATCGTTTTGCAGCATGCGGGTAAGAATGCCCTCGGTGACCACCTCAAGCCGGGTGGACGGGCCGACGCAGGTTTCAGCACGCATACGGTAACCCACGGTTTCTCCGGGCTTTTCGTTCAGCAGTTCCGCCAGACGCTGCGCCACATTGCGCGCGGCCAGCCTGCGTGGCTCCAGCAGGATAATTTTCCCGCGGATATTACCGTCTTTCAGGATCTGCAGCGGCAGCCAGGTGGATTTACCCGCGCCCGTGGGAGCATTAAGTAAAACCTGCGGGGCATGGTGTAAGGCAGCAAGTAGCTCAGGAAGGACGACGGCGACCGGCAATGAGGACACTAACAGCTCCAGAGGGTTAACATTAGTCGGCGTACATTGTAGCATCGGCGCATATCATTACCGAGTCCCCCGTATGTCTGAGTCGAAACGGCTGTTTTTCGCCATTGAAATGCCTGCCACGATACAGCGGCAAATCGTCCGCTGGCGCGCCAGCCACTTCCCACCGGAAGCGGGCCGCCCCGTTGCGGCTGCCAACCTGCACCTGACGCTGGCCTTTCTGGGCGACATAAGCGCTGAAAAACAGCGCGCCCTGGCGTCAATGGCCGGACGGATTTCTCAGCCAGGGTTTACGCTGCACCTTGACGATGCCGGACAGTGGCTGCGTTCCCGCGTGGTCTGGCTGGGTACGCGCCAGCCGCCACGTGGATTGTTACAGCTTGCCAGTATGCTACGCGCACAGGCCGCTCGCAGCGGCTGTTACCAAAGCCCACAGCCGTTTCATCCTCATATTACGTTGCTGCGCGATGCAGGTCAGGCCGTCGCCATCCCAGCGCCGGGCTTTCACTGGGCCTTTCCGGTGAAGGAGTTCGCACTGTACGAATCTGTCTTTGCACAAGGACGCACTCGCTACACGCCGCTACAGCGCTGGACGCTGGGCGATACTTTAAGGAATTCTGATGAAGTTTAGTCCCGCGCTACAGCGCGCTACGCTTATCCAGCGCTACAAACGCTTTCTCGCCGACGTGGTGACACCGGAAGGTGAAACGTTAACTCTGCACTGCCCTAATACCGGCGCGATGACCGGCTGCGCGACGCCCGGTGATACAGTCTGGTATTCCACTTCGGGAAATACTAAACGTAAATATCCCCACACCTGGGAAATGACCCAGACACAACAAGGGGCGTTTATTTGCGTCAACACACTGCGTGCAAACCAGTTAGTAAAGGAAGCGCTGACGAACGGGACGCTCCCCGAACTTGTCGGTTATGACACACAAAAAAGTGAAGTGAAATATGGCGATGAAGGCAGCAGAATTGACTTTATGTTACAGGCGGAAGACCGGCCTGAGTGCTATATTGAAGTAAAATCAGTGACGTTAGCGGAACAGGAAAATGGCTACTTTCCGGATGCAGTCACGTTACGTGGCCAGAAGCATCTGCGGGAGCTGATGAGTGTTGCGGCGGTGGGCAAACGCGCCGTGTTGCTGTTTGCGGTTTTGCATTCAGCCATTGAACGGTTTTCTCCAGCCCGCCATATTGATCCTAAATACGCGCAATTGTTGAATGAGGCACAAAAGCAGGGGGTAGAGGTTTTCGCTTATAAAGCGGAACTTTCTGCCGATAATATGACTCTGAGATCCTCTCTTCCCGTTGTCTTATAAGGGATTAGACGATTGTCTATTAAGTGTTCTGGCCGCGTGCGCAAATACGCTTTTCCTCACAGGCTTGTCAAGTGTTACGTTTAGATAATTGCCATACGGAAAAGCATCTGCTATTTATAGCGACCTGATTTTTCCCCCAACACGGGGATCGATAGTGCGTGTTAAGGAGAAGCAACATGCAAGAAGGGCAAAACCGTAAAACATCGTCCCTGAGTATTCTCGCCATCGCTGGGGTGGAGCCGTATCAAGAGAAACCGGGCGAAGAGTATATGAACGAAGCCCAGCTGTCGCACTTCAAGCGTATTCTTGAAGCATGGCGTAATCAACTCAGGGATGAAGTCGATCGCACCGTTACACATATGCAGGATGAAGCTGCAAACTTCCCGGATCCGGTAGACCGTGCCGCTCAGGAAGAAGAGTTCAGCCTCGAACTGCGTAACCGTGACCGCGAACGCAAACTGATCAAAAAGATCGAAAAAACGCTGAAAAAGGTTGAGGACGAAGATTTTGGCTACTGCGAATCTTGCGGTGTTGAAATTGGTATTCGTCGCCTGGAAGCGCGTCCAACTGCCGATCTGTGCATCGACTGTAAAACGCTGGCAGAAATTCGCGAAAAACAGATGGCCGGTTAATAACCGCTATCTCAATACTGTAAAGGCGGGAGTCACTCCCGCCTTGTTACTATTGATATGTCTGAATCACACTATATCGGGCGCTTCGCGCCATCTCCCTCCGGTGAACTCCACTTCGGCTCGTTAATTGCCGCCCTCGGCAGCTACCTGCAGGCGCGCGCTCAGCAGGGTAAATGGCTCGTTCGCATTGAAGATATCGATCCTCCGCGTGAAGTTCCCGGTGCGGCAGAAACCATTCTGCGTCAGCTGGAACATTACGGTCTTCACTGGGACGGCGACGTACTCTGGCAGTCAAAACGTCACGATGCCTACCGGGAACGCCTGGCCTGGCTCTGCGAGCAGGGGCTTTCCTACAACTGTACCTGCACGCGTGCGCGTATTCAGAGCGTGGGCGGCGTCTATGACGGCCACTGTCGTACGCTCAACCACGGCCCCGAAAATGCCGCCGTGCGTTTGCGGCAGCACGCGCCGGTGACGCACTTTAACGATTTACTCTCGGGCGTTATCCATGCCGATGAACGTCTTGCGCGTGAGGATTTTATTATTCACCGCCGTGACGGCCTGTTTGCCTATAACCTGGCGGTGGTAGTGGATGATCACTTTCAGGGCGTCACGGAGATTGTGCGCGGAGCTGATCTGGTAGAACCAACCGTGCGGCAAATATCGCTTTACCACCAGTTTGGCTGGACAGAGCCGGATTACATTCATCTGCCGCTGGCGGTCAATGAACAGGGTAATAAATTGTCAAAACAGAATCACGCGCCCGCCCTGCCAGACGGCGATGCGCGCCCTGTTTTGATCGACGCCCTGCGATTTCTCAACCAGAATGTAACCAGTGAATGGCAGGATCTGCGTATTGACGAATTGCTGGATCTGGCGGTTGCCAACTGGACGCTCAGGACTGTGCCAAAAATCCAGCATTCTCAAATGCGTTGCGCTGAGCTATGATTAGCCGCTTTTTTCATAACAAAACACACTACGAGGTGTACCATTTTTACCCGAGTCGCTAATTTTTGCCGTAAAGTGCTAAGCCGCGAAGAGAGCATGGCGAATGATGCTATTGCGCAAACCCACATGTCGGTTATTCCGCGTGAGCAGCACAATATTTCCCGCAAAGATATCAGTGAAAATGCCCTCAAGGTGCTCTATCGTCTGAATAAAGCAGGCTACGAGGCCTATCTCGTCGGCGGCGGAGTACGTGATTTACTGCTGGGCAAAAAACCAAAAGATTTCGACGTGACGACCAGCGCCACACCTGATCAGGTGCGCAAATTATTCCGCAACTGCCGTCTTGTTGGCCGCCGTTTCCGTCTTGCTCACGTGATGTTTGGGCCGGAAATTATTGAAGTAGCAACGTTCCGTGGCCATCACGAAGCGGGCACAACCGATCGCACCACCTCCCAGCGCGGCCAGAACGGCATGCTGCTGCGTGACAACATCTTCGGTTCTATCGAAGAAGATGCTCAGCGTCGCGATTTCACTATCAACAGCCTTTACTACAGCGTGGCAGATTTCACCGTTCGTGATTACGTCGGCGGCATGCAGGACCTGAAAGAGGGTCTGATTCGTCTGATCGGCACGCCGGAAACACGCTATCGCGAAGATCCTGTGCGCATGCTGCGCGCCGTGCGTTTCGCTGCCAAGCTGAATATGCGCATCAGCCCGGAAACCGCAGAGCCGATCCCACGTCTGGCAACGCTGATTAACGACGTGCCACCCGCTCGTCTGTTTGAAGAAGCGCTGAAACTGCTGCAGGCGGGTTACGGGTTTGAAACCTACAATCTGCTGCGCGAATACAGCCTGTTCCAGCCGCTGTTCCCGACCATCACCCGCTACTTCACCGAAAACGGTGACAGCCCAATGGAGCGCATGATTGCGCAGGTGCTGAAGAATACCGACACCCGTATCCACAATGATATGCGTGTGAACCCGGCATTCCTGTTCGCGGCGATGTTCTGGTATCCGTTGCTGGAAACCGCGCAGAAAATTGCCCAGGAAAGCGGTCTGGCCTATTACGATGCATTCGCGCTGGCGGCAAACGACGTGCTGGATGAAGGCTGTCGCACGCTGGCGATCCCGAAACGTATTACCACCCTGGTACGTGATATCTGGCAGCTTCAGCTACGCATGTCCCGTCGTCAGGGCAAACGCGCCTGGAAGCTGATGGAGCATCCAAAATTCCGCGCCGCGTTCGATCTGCTGTCACTGCGTGCTGAGATCGAAAAGAATCAGGAACTGCAGCGTCTGGCGCAGTGGTGGGGTGAATTCCAGGTTTCTGCGCCGCCAGAACAAAAAGATATGCTGACGGATCTGGATGATGAACCCGCACCGCGTCGTCGCCATCGTCGTCCACGCAAACGTGCGCCACGCCGCGAAGGCAGCGCATGACCCTCGCGTATATCGCCATCGGCAGCAATCTGGCCTCTCCGCTGGAGCAGGTTAACGCTGCCGTTCAGGCGCTGGGTGAGATCCCACAGAGCCGGATCGTAGCGGTTTCCTCTTTCTACCGTACACCGCCGCTGGGACCCCAGGATCAACCTGACTACCTGAATGCCGTCGTGGTGCTGGAAACCTTACTTAATGCCGAAACGCTGCTGGATAACACCCAGCGCATCGAACTGCAACAGGGGCGCGTGCGTAAAGCCGAGCGCTGGGGTCCACGAACGCTTGATCTCGACATCATGCTGTTTGGTCATCAGGTGATTAATACCGAACGTCTGACCATTCCGCATTACGATATGAAAAATCGCGGGTTTATGCTCTGGCCGCTGTCTGAAGTCGCCCCTGACCTCTCCTTCCCTGATGGCGTCTCTCTGCAGGCCGTTCTCGAAAGCCTGAACGCAGAAAAACCTGCCCGCTGGTAATCCTGTTTTTTTGCCGGTTAACCATCAAATATTTGTGGTTAATCGGTTGCCTAAAATCATTGTTCCCTCGAATGTTACTGTTAGAATGCGCAAAGATTCGCTTAGGCCATCAGGAAACAGTATGAAACCAACCACCATCTCCTTATTGCAGAAATGCAAACAGGAAAAAAAACGCTTCGCCACCATCACTGCATATGACTACAGCTTCGCCAAATTGTTTGCCGAAGAGGGTATCAACGTCATGCTGGTCGGAGATTCGTTAGGGATGACGGTACAAGGACATGATTCCACCTTGCCGGTCACGGTCGAGGATATTGCTTACCATACCCGCGCGGTACGCCGCGGTGCGCCAGCCTGCCTGCTGCTGTCCGATCTGCCATTTATGGCATACGCCACGCCGGAGCAAGCATTTGAGAATGCGGCAGCCGTGATGCGCGCCGGAGCCAATATGGTCAAAATTGAAGGCGGCGCATGGCTTGTTGATACCGTGAAAATGCTCACTGAGCGCGCCGTGCCGGTCTGCGGACACCTGGGCCTGACGCCACAATCCGTGAACATCTTTGGCGGTTATAAGGTACAGGGCCGTGGCGATGCGGCACAGACGCTGTTTGATGATGCCGTGGCGCTGGAAACTGCAGGCGCACAACTGCTGGTTCTCGAGTGCGTTCCCGTTGAGCTGGCAAAGCGGATCACCGACGCGCTGTCGATTCCGGTAATTGGGATTGGCGCAGGTAACGTCACCGATGGTCAAATCCTGGTGATGCACGACGCCTTTGGTATTACTGGCGGCCATATTCCTAAATTTGCCAAAAATTTCCTCACTGAAGCGGGCGACATGCGCGCTGCGGTCAGGCAGTATATTGCCGACGTTGAATCCGGTGTTTACCCGGGTGAAGAACACAGTTTCCATTAAGGAGTCTCGTTGTGCTAATCATTGAAACCCTGCCGCTGCTTCGCCAGCATATCCGTCGCGCGCGTCAGGAAGGTAAACGTATCGCACTGGTCCCCACCATGGGCAACCTGCACGACGGCCATATGAAGCTGGTCGACGAAGCGAAAGCACGTGCAGATATCGTGGTGGTCAGTATCTTCGTTAACCCAATGCAGTTTGACCGCGCGGATGACCTGGTGCGCTACCCACGCACTCTGCAGGAAGATTGCGAGAAGCTCAAAAAGCGCCACGCGGACATCGTCTTTTCTCCGGCTCCTGCAGATGTCTATCCGCAAGGAACCGACGAAGCGACCTACGTCGACGTTCCTGGCATTTCAACCATGCTGGAAGGGGCAAGTCGTCCTGGTCACTTCCGCGGTGTTTCGACCATCGTCAGCAAGCTGTTCAACCTGGTGCAGCCGGATGTCGCCTGCTTCGGTGAAAAAGATTTCCAACAGCTGGCGCTGATCCGCAAGATGGTGGACGATATGGGCTATGACATCGAGATCGTCGGTGTGCCAATTGTGCGTGCGAAAGACGGTCTGGCACTCAGCTCCCGTAACGGTTATCTGACCGCCGAGCAGCGTAAGATAGCCCCGGGTCTGAGCAAGGTCATGAACAACATGGCCGAACAACTTCTTGCCAAAGAGTTGACTGCTGAAGAGATCATTGCCCTCGCAGAGCAGGCCCTGAACGATAAAGGATTCCGCTCTGACGACGTACAAATCCGTGATGCTGACACGCTGCTGGAGCTGACAGACGACAGCAAACGTGCGGTACTTCTGGTGGCGGCATGGCTCGGCCAGGCACGTCTGATTGATAATAAAGTGGTTGAGCTGGCGTAGTTTTATCACCCTCCCCTCTTTCACAAGAGGGGTTAACGCATGATTAAAGGTAAACGTAATGATTCGCAAAATGCTGCAAGGTAAGCTTCACCGTGTGAAAGTGACTCAGGCTGACCTGCACTATGAAGGCTCCTGCGCGATCGATCAGGATTTTCTCGACGCGGCGGGTATTCTGGAAAACGAAGCCATTGATATCTGGAACGTGAACAACGGTAAACGCTTCTCCACCTATGCGATTGCCGCCGAACGTGGCTCTAAAATCATCTCCGTTAACGGCGCGGCAGCACACTGCGCGGACGTGGGTGATATTGTGATCATCGCCAGCTTCGTGATGATGTCAGATGAAGAAGCGCGCCGCTGGCAGCCGAAAGTGGCTTATTTTGAAGGCGACAACGAAATGAAGCGCACTGCGAAAGCGATTCCGGTTCAGGTTGCCTGATCTATTTCTTTACTGAATAAATTTAAAAACAAAAAGAGCCAGTTCATATTATTGGCTCTTTTTCCATTTTAAACCCACTAAAATCCCGGCCGAAATATATTATATATGTATTAAAAAACCCAAAATAATATATATTCAAATGAATAAAAAAATCCATAAAAAAATTATCAACTCCATCTCCCCCCGCAAAAAAAACAGCAATAAATCAACATAACCATCTGATATTGAAAGAATTTAATTTCAATAAAAATTAAATTTAGAATAATTAAATCAACATTCCTAAAGAATGCCAATAGAATGTTTTTGTTAATATTAAATTCTGATCAGTTTTAACCTTAACGGGATACAGTTTATTTTAGCACAAAACAGATAAATAAAAATTTTTATCTGTTATCTAATATGGATATTTATGATTATGAAAATTCAAAAATATGCAGTCGCTGTTGCGGTTTTGACTGCTGTTTCTGGTTCTGCAATGGCGGCAACGTATACGTCCGATAACGGAACCATTACGTTCCACGGGATGGTTAACAACAATACCTGTACCATTTCCATGAAAAATGAGCCGCTGAACCCACAAGCGGGTAACGATTTCAACGTCAATTTACCTACCGTCAATGTTGCCGACTTCACCACCTCAACTGCAGGCGTGGACAGTACACTGGGTAAGACTCCATTTACATTAGTGGTCGATTGCGCCGCCGATACAGTCGCATCTGCGAGTGCACAGTTTAACTCCTGGGCGGGTACGACTTCCAACAACGCAGGTGAGCTGGTTCCACCGGCTAACGTACAGGGTGCAGCGAAAAACGTTAGCCTGGTTCTTCACAACGACGGTAACACCAAGACGGATCAGATCAAAATCGATCAGGCTAACGACACCCAGTCTGTCTCACTCGACGCTAACGGTCATGGCCAACTGGACTATGTCGTTGCCTATGTGGGACCCGCAACAGGGGTCACCAGTGGTTCGGTGCAGGCGCAAGTAGCGTTCACCATGAACTACAAATAAGCAACAGGATTGTTGCTAGCTTTCATCCACTGGCAAACGCCAGTGGATGTTCCCCTTAAATCCAACAGGAAGTGGATCACATTATGTTCAGCCCCATCATAAAAAACGGATTACGCATTCTCGCCGCTACTGCTGTCAGCATGGCCTCTTTTCAGGCCAGTGCCGATATCGTTATTTCCGGCACACGTATCGTTTACCAGCAATCCATGAAAGATGTGATTGTTAATATGACCAACCGTGGCGAAAACCCACTGTTATTGCAAATCTGGCTGGACGACGGACGTGCCAATGCTAATCCTCAGGAATTAAAACTGCCGTTTGTCATTACACCGCCCATTACCCGAATTGATCCCGGTAAGGGCCAGTCAGTGCGTGTGACCTATTTACAGCAACCTCTACCGCAGGATCGGGAATCGCTATTCTGGTTTAACGTGCTGGAAATTCCCAAGAAATCTGGAATGAAAGAAAGTGAAAGTGCAAGCCAGTTACAGCTCGCTTTTCGCACCCGGATTAAACTGTTCTTCCGCCCCGATGGCTTAAAAGGAACGCCTGCCGATGCCATGAAAGCGGTGAAATGGTCGCAAACCCGTCAGGGCAGCACGCTGTCCGTGGTGGGCAAGAACGACTCGCCGTATAACGTGTCAATATCCAGCGCGACGTTTAAAGTTGGCGCAAAAGAATATGCGATTGACAGCAAATCCATTAAGCCATTCTCCAGCGAAACAATGGCCGTTAAAGGGTTAACGAATACCGCCAATGGTGAAGTCAATTATATCGCCATTAATGATTATGGCGGCACGGAAAAAATAACCGCAAAAACAAATTAATTTATACAAATTAATTATAACAACCATCTGCATCTATTGACTGGGCTTGCTATGCTTTTTCGACGTTCTTTATTATGTCTCGCTATCAACGCAGCATTGCCATTTTCCCTTCAGGCAGGCGAAAAAACGCCAGCCCCCTCTTCCGTTCCTGAAACGGAAGAAGTGGTGGAATTTAATGACCAGTTTCTGTTGAACATGGGAAGTACTGTTGACGTCAGCCGCTATGCTCAAGGTAACCCGGTATTGCCTGGCACATACCGGGTAAAAATCAGCCTGGATGGAAAAAATAAAACGACGCAGGACGTTGAATTTAAGGATAATGGCACGCCGCGCGCCGCTCCCTGTATTACGGTGGAACTCCTCAAACAAGCTGGCGTTAATACCGTTATGCTGGGCGATAAAGTGGCAGAGGATAATACCGCCTGTGTTGACATTAAAAAATCCTATCCCAACTCATCGGTTAATTTCGATATTGCCAAACTGACGCTGGAATTAACCCTACCGCAGCTCTATGTTTTAAAACTCCCGGAGGGATACGTTGACCCTTCTTTATGGGATGCAGGTATTCCGGCGGCACTGCTGTCGTACAACATTAACGCCTGGCACCAGGAAACGGATGGACAAAACGCTGACACAGGCTATGTCGGCTTGCAATATGGCCTGAATCTTGGGGCATGGCGTTTGCGCTCTCGTGGCACGCTAAACTGGGATAGCGACAATGGTTCCGATTATTCCAGCCAGGATATTTACCTGCAACGTGATATTCCGGCGTTAATGGCGCAGATTGTGGCGGGAGAAACCTACACTGCAGGCGATACCTTTGACTCGGTCAGCATTCGCGGAATGCGCTTATACAGTGACGATCGCATGCGCCCGGAAGGTCGAACCACTTATTCACCGATCATTCGCGGTATCGCCAACAGCAACGCGAAAGTCACCGTCATGCAGAGCGGCAGCAAAATTTATGAGACCACCGTACCACCGGGTCCGTTCGAATTAAGCGATCTCAGCACCACGGGTTACGGTAATGATATCGAAGTGACCGTCGAGGAAGCTGACGGCTCTAAGCGCTCCTTTATCGTACCGTTCTCATCGGTTACGCAAATGCTGCGTCCCGGAACCACGCGCTGGGAAGTGGGCGGCGGCAAACTGAATAACGACTCACTGCGCGATAAACCCTATGTCGGTTACGCCACCGGCTATTACGGTATTAATAATACGTTCACCGGCTACGCGGGCGTGCAGTATACCGATATCGATTTTTACGCCGGGCTGCTGGGCGTGGCGATGAACACGCGAATCGGGGCTTTTGCTCTGGATGTGACACATTCACGGGCAAACGTCGACGATTTGGGCTCGCTGAGTGGTCAGAGCTATCGCCTGACCTATAGCAAAATGGTGGAAACAACCGATACCTCATTCAACATCGCAGCATACCGTTTTTCGACCAAAGACTATCTCAGCCTGGATGACGCCGCACAGCTCAACGACGATATAAAACATGGCGCTAGTGATGGCCAAACCTACAGCTCCAGCAGCGAGCTTTATGCCAACTACGAACGCACCAAAAACCAGTATCAATTAAGCGTCAGCCAGCCCCTGATGTTTAACAAAGAAAACTATGGCTCGTTCTATATTACGGGAACCTGGAAAAACTACTGGGATAAAAGCGGTTATAACTCCAGCTATAACATCGGCTACAACAACAGTTTCCGCTTCGGTAACTACAGCATTGCACTGCAGCGTACTTACGACGAATACGGCGCGAAGGACGATAGCGTCTATTTTAATATCAACATTCCTCTGGATGTTTTCTCTGGCGATCGTAAAGGGCTGGCCGGTTTCAGCAACCTCAATATGAGCGTGAATACCGATATGTCAGGTAGCGCCAGCTTCAACAATTCCGCTAACGGTAATACGGATGATGGCAAGTTTAGCTATTCCGTCAGTACCGCCAGCAACCACGGCGATTATGGCGATCTGAATCAGCTTAGCGGCTACGGTTCATGGCAAAGCCCGTATGGGCCGCTCTCTGTCTCATCATCGTTCTCTGATAACGGCGACAAACAGTATTCCGCCAGCTATAACGGCGGAATGGTGCTGCACGCAGGCGGTATGACGCTGGCACCCACTTCCCTGAGCGACGATGCCCCGATTATTTTGGTCCATGCCAGCGGCGCTGAAGGCGCAACGCTGGGTTATGGCCAGGGTGAACTTAACCGCTCGGGCTACGCGATTATGCCTTATGCCGCTGCCTATCGCGAAAATCGGGTGGGACTGAATATTAGTACGCTGGAACACGATGTCGAAGTAAAGAGCACCACCGAAAACGTCGTCCCCCGCGACGGTGCGGTGGTAGAGGTTAACTTTGCCACCGACGAAGGGCGTTCCTTAATTCTCGAACTGCTTCGTGATGACCAGGGCTTTATTCCACTTGGTGCCGATGTCCTGACCGATAAAGGCGAGCAGGTCGGTACCGTAGGCCAGGCCGGACAAGCCTACGTCCGCGGCGTGGAGGAGAAAGGCAACCTGCGGGTTGTCTGGGGTAAAGAAGCGGGCAGCGCCTGCACGGTGCATTACCAGATAACCGACAGCGCGCAAAAAGCCGGGTTAACCCCCCTCCTGAGCAACCAACGTTGTCACGTGCAATAACAATCGTTACTTTACAGGGAGTTTCCTTGATGAATCACCAAAAATACCCTCATCGTCGCAGCCTGCCCATAGCTATGCTGGCACTGGCGATCGGCGCAACCCTCCCTGTGACTGCGAATGCCGGTTCAGGCGATCAATCCTTTGATGTGACGTTTAACGCGAATATTCGCAACACCACCTGCGATATGACCATTAACGGCGCTAATGCCGCTGCCACCATTACGATTGGCACGGGGCAGGTCACGCTGAGCGACATCATCCACCATAAGGATGACAACACCACCACAGCACCCAACATGGCCACCTTTTCTCTGGAGGTGAAAAATTGTCCAACATCGTTTAGTGGTATAAAAACCACCATCAGCGGCACCCCCTATGCCAACGACGCCACCATTCTGCTGCCCGGCACCAGTGACAGTCGCAACGCTACCAGCGCCCTGGGGGTGAAGATTTCCCGCGCCAGCGCCTCAACCAACTATTTTAAGATCTTCTCTGGTACTAACACCTCGGAAAGCGGGTCGGAAGTCATTATCTGGACCGCAGATGAGATGGATAAAGCCAAAGACGGGAAAGTCATGCTGCTGGCTCGTCTGGTACCAACCGGGGAATACAGCAAAACAAACCCAGGGATTGGTCAGTTCCAGGCCACCGCCACGTTCAACTTTAGCTATGAATAATTTCTGCGATATAACGGAGTTCTATAATGAAATCTAATTCTCTTTTTCTCGCACTGGCTATCGTGGGCGGGTTATTTAGCACAGCAAGCGATGCGTCGGGTATTACCGGTACCACCAGCTTGCAGGGAACCTTTGAAACGGAGGTTCTGCCCGCTACCTGTACCGGCCAGGTTATGTATAACAATGTTCCGGCCAGTGAAATTGATTTTGGCGATATCTTTATCAGCCAGTTTCAGAACATCGCCACCGCCCCCATCGAGAAAGACTTCCAAATCTCATTCACAGAATGCGAGGGCGTACTGAAAATCAACGTCGCGGCGCAGCCGGGCGCGGGCAACAGTTGCTCCGGCGATAATTACGCCACCACCGGGGCCACCAATACCGCTGTGCTGGTGGGGCAACGCGTCATGTCATCGGGTACCGATACCCAGCTTAAATGCGTAAACGGTACACCGTCTAATGCCTACACACATGAATTTGGCAGCAGAAACAACCCGAGCGGCGTGGTGTTTAATATGTTTGCGCAATGGGTGGTAGCGAACGGAAAAACAGCGGCAGATGTCACTGCAGGCCAGGCGACATCACCGGTCACGTTTATCGTTACCTACGAGTAAGTCATTGGCGGGCAAAATGCGACAGATTCCTCTTTTTATGCGGCCAACGCTCGTACTGCTCACCACGCTGTTGGCCGGGCACTGGCCCGCCCTCAGCCAGGCGGAAGACAGCGGCATGGATGTAAATTTCTCCGCCCGGATTGTGGCAAATACCTGCCAGATAAACCTGGTGAACGGCAGTGATATAACGCTGCCCACCGTCTCTCGCGACTGGTTTTACAACCCCGACAGCAGCAACCGCCTGCAGCCGGGAACCGATGCCGGCGGCACACCGTTTATCGTTCAGGTGGTGAGCTGCGATACTGCGCCAGCGGGAAGCGGCAGCCAGCAGCTTCATTTCCAGTTTGCGCCAAAGTTTGGCGTAAACCCGGTGAACAAACAGGTTTTTGCCAATAATGCCACCCAGGGACAGGCCAACAACGTTGGCGTGGTGGTGTTTTCTGAGGAGTACCATAGCAACGTACTCAAAAGCGATGGCAGTTCAGACGTGGGGTATGACCTTTCCGGGAAAGCGGAGCCGCACTTTCCCGCCGATTATACCTTTTATGCCCGTTATCAGAATACCGGCGATATCAGCAACGGCGTGGTCACCAGTAATGTCGTGATCAACGTCACCTATCAATAAAAGGATTTATGATGAAACGACGTTATTTACTGCTCCTCTTATTTTGTACGTTATTCTCCTTTGCCGGGCAGGTGCTTGCGACAAATTATAAATGCTATTTCAAAAGTTCTCAGACTATTATCCTACCCAACTTCTGGACAGCTAATCAGCTTATTTCACCCATTGGGGGAACGAGTGGCGCAGTAGGGCTCGGCGTGACTGAGACAACCGCTGCATTATTTCCAGGGGGGCAGGGGTCCGAAATAACGTGTGATCCTTCCCCCCAAAGCAATAACGCAGTGACATACACAGCCCCTGATGCCGGGATGATGGACAGTCACATTCTATCTGATTCCGGTAATGGCCAGGGGCTGTTGAAAACTAACGTTCCCGGCATTGTTTATACCATGGAAATAAGATGTGCTAACGACTGTGCTGGCGGTAACCAGCTGTATTTAAATATGCCAACCCAACCAGGAGCATCTGTGACGAGTGATGAGTACGTTGGCGGCGGTTATAAGAATAGTGAACCTAACTGGGATGTATTCTTCTCCCTGTACCAAACCCCGGACTATCGCCCCCAAGCAGGGCAGACAAATGTCATGGCAATACCGGGAACAATAGGCATCCTGAAAATGGGCGATAGCACCGCCAACATCATAAGAATAAATGTCACGACGGGCTCCGTATTATTTAAACTTAATGAGCCCACCTGCCTCACCTACTCCATCAATAACTCGAATATGCGGGATCATTATGATGTGAATTTTGGTGATTTTTTCGTTTCTGATTTTGACAAGACCAGCGGCTATACGGCTGAACGACGTTTTACACTGGATTTATACAATTGCAGTATGAACAGCATCAGCATTACGGTGAACGGTGCCCACACGGCAGACGGTAATACGTTAATCAACCAAAGCGGCACAGCAGAGGGCGTTGGTGTCGATCTCGCCGCACAGCTTGTCAATAGCTGGGAAGCCATCAAAGTTGATGGCAGTGCGTCAGTTGGCGCAAATTTCAGTGGGAATGACGGTTGGTATCAACCCTATTACCAGATCCCGTTCTCAGGGAAGTTGAAGAAGATAGGCGAGATTAAAGCAGGGAGCTTTTCATCAACCGCCACATTTACAATAAGCTACAACTGATCACCCCTGCGGCTGGTTGCTGATCAGCCGCGACATGGTTTCCAGAGAATCCGTTCTGAGAATATACAGCCGCTTCAACAGGAACGGATTATCCCCTGGCTTCACTTTCCCCCGCACCGTCGTCACCGCCAGATGGAAACCGGCATCGTTCGCCGCTTTAACCGCGTTCTCGTTGTAGCCGCCAAACGGATAGGAAAGGTACAGAACATGTGGGTTGAACTGCGCCAGATCGCGCCGCGAGCGCTTAAAGTCGAACAAAATAACGTGGTAGCTGCGGCTCAGTAAAATCGGCTGATGGTTGTCATCCACACGGTGTAAAAAGTGCGTGTGTGACTGGATATCAAACACATCCTGCATCTGCTCCAGTTCCGACACACTCATAAACTGCAGGTATTTTGGTGCCCACTTCTGCGGATGACGTTTGATTCGTGACGAGATGATAAAGGCCGTCGCCTTAAACCCGTACTCTTTCAGGATCGGGTAAGCATAGCGGTTAACGGACTTCAGGCCGTCATCAAAGGTGAGCACCACCGCCTTCGCCGGCAGGTTTATTTTATTTCGTACGTACCCTTCAAGCTGGTACATCGTCAGCGTGGTATAGCCCTGGTCGCGAAGCCAGGTCATCTGGTTACTGAAGGCACGCACGCTGGTTGTCGTGGAGGTATGACGAAAACGGGTGTTTTCCTCGTCACGTAAAATATGGTGATAAGTCATGACCGGAATACCGTGATCTTCCTGGGCATCCAGGCTACTGACCCACGCCAGACGGTTACCGATACGGATCTGGAACCAGGTCTGGTTCAGACGATCTTTAAGCTTGTTCAGGATCGGATAGCGAAGATTTGCACTTAATGTACCGAAAGGGGCGCTGCCGTTGTCGGCATCATTATAAACAGGGGTGTCTTTCCAGGTAACCAGGTTTTGATTGCTAAGGGGTTTGTTCAGGTCGCCCAGGCCATCTTCAACGCGCTGTTTTCCCTGAACCGGCTCCAGGTGCCCCTTGTCGATAAAACCCGTACCAAAACCGAAGCGAAATTCATAATAGTCTGCCGCTGCGGGTACCACGGCCAGGATCTGCCCCGCACGGACATTACCCACGTTGATCACATTGTTCCCCACCTGCGCCCAGATCGCCGCATCTTCGGTGGTTTGCATATATTGAGCAGGCAGCCTTTTCTGGCTTAATAAACTGGCTGAACTGACGCCGGAAACGAACACCAAAAGCAGGAGAAGAATACGCGTAAACATTATGTTTTTATCGGTACGGAAGAACTGATGTCATTGTAGCAAAAGCGACATCAATACCAATGTTTAATTCTTATACAGATCGTGAAGCAGGATGAAAGGTGGGTTTTTCTGCTGCTGATGCCATAAACTACTGACATCGGGGGCACCTTGCGCCACGATCGCATGACGAAACTCCTTGCTGTTTAATGATTCACGCTGTGGATACATTAACTCCAGCAATGGCAGGCTAATTCCGGAAATCACTTCACAGCAGTCATGCTTATGGCTCATTAAGGCGGCGGAACGATACGGCGCAGCACCAGATTTATCGGTGAGAAAGATAACCCCATCGCCGGTGTCGGTTTCATGCAGGGCATCACACATCATTCGGCCAAGCATATTGGTGCTCAACCCTCGCCAGTAATTAACCGCGCGACACTGCACCAGCGGGCCAAACCTGGCTTCAAGCTTTAGCAACATATCCTGCGCCTGTTCATCGTGGCAGGTGATGACCCATCCCAGCATAGCTCTCTCCTTAGCAGGCGAGTAGTTTAGCGGAGTGATGGTGAATTTACGGTGATAACTGTCAAAGAAAAGCGCCCGGCATACGGAAGGTTGCCGGGCAGAAGGTTAGCTGCGCAGCCCGCGGCCACGCTGGATCAGATACCAGCACAGTAGGTAGAAAGCGATGATAAACACCGCCAGTACCGCCACGGTGGTGAACAGTGGCACGTCAGTAATGCCGAGGAAACCAAAGCGGAAGCCGCTGATCATGTAGACAATCGGGTTCAGGTGGGACAGCGCCTGCCAGAACGGCGGCAGCAGCGTCAGGGAGTAGAACACTCCACCGAGATACGTCAGCGGCGTCAGCACGAAGGTCGGGATCAGGCTGATATCGTCAAACGTTTTCGCAAACACCGCATTCAGCAAACCGGCCAGCGAGAACAGGATCGCCGTCATCAGCAGCGTCAGCGCCACAAACAGCCACGAGTGTACCTGGAACGGTACAAAGAACAACGAAATCGCCGTTACCAGGATCCCTACGCACAGAGCACGCGCCACGCCACCGCCCACGTACCCGGCGATGATGACGTGCGTTGGCACGGGTGCCACCAACAGCTCTTCAATGTTGCGCTGGAACTTGGCGCTAAAGAACGATGACGCCACGTTAGCGTAGGCGTTAGTGATCACCGCCATCATGATCAAACCCGGCACGATAAACTGCATATAGGTGAAACCGTGCATCTCACCAATGCGGGAACCAATCAGGTTACCGAAGATGATGAAGTAGAGCGTCATGGTAATAACCGGCGGTACCAGGGTTTGTACCCAGATACGCATAAAACGGGTGATCTCTTTCGCCCAGATGCTTTTCAGCGCGACCCAGTAAAGATGCGTCATGCCTTGTCTCCTTGTTTATCCTGCACCAGAGAGACAAACAGCTCTTCCAGTCGGTTCGCTTTGTTACGCATACTTAATACCTGAATGCCCTGGGCACTCAACTGGGAAAAGACGCTGTTGATGCCCTGCTCTCTCAGCACTTCCACTTCCAGCGTGGAGGTATCCACCAGACGATACTGGTACCCTTCCAGCTCCGGCAGCGGGCTTTTCGGTGCCAAATCCAGAATAAAGGTTTCTGATTTCAGCTTGGAAAGCAGATCTTTCATCGAGGTGTTTTCCACCAGCTCACCGCGCTGAATGATGCCGATGTTGCGGCACAGCATTTCCGCCTCTTCAAGGTAGTGAGTGGTCAGAATGATGGTCGTGCCTTTGTCATTGAGATCCTTCAGGAACCCCCACATTGAACGACGCAGTTCGATATCCACGCCTGCGGTCGGTTCATCCAGGATTAACAGTTTTGGCTCATGCATCAGGGCGCGGGCAATCATCAGGCGGCGCTTCATGCCACCGGATAACATCCGCGCACGTTCGTTACGTTTTTCCCACAGATCCAGCTGTTTAAGGTACTTTTCGCTACGGGCAATCGCCTCTTTACGCTCTACACCATAGTACCCCGCCTGGTTGACAACAATCTGCTGTACCGTCTCGAACGGGTTGAAGTTGAACTCCTGCGGTACCAGCCCCAGCTGGCGCTTGGCGTTGACCACATCTTTTTCCAGGTCGTAACCAAACACGCTCACCCGGCCAGAGCTCTTGTTAACCAGCGAACTGATAATCCCGATGGTGGTAGATTTTCCCGCCCCATTCGGCCCCAGAAGCGCATAGAAATCACCCGCTTCTACTTTGAGATCTATCCCGCGTAAGGCCTGAACGCCGCCCGGATAGGTTTTCTTAAGCTGCTCAAGCTCCAGTGCAATCGCCATGAATTAAACTTACCTATAGTTCTGACACACGTTGTGTAGTTTCATTAAAAGTCGGGTTACCCTATAGTAGCGCAACGCAATCACTTGGTTACAGGTCGTTAACCTCCATGAATGACATAGATACACTCATCAGCAACAATGCACTATGGTCAAAAATGCTGGTGGAAGAAGACCCCGGATTTTTCGGGAAGCTGGCACAAGCGCAAAACCCGCGCTTTCTATGGATTGGATGTTCCGACAGCCGCGTTCCGGCAGAGCGCCTGACCGGCCTCGAACCGGGTGAACTGTTTGTTCACCGCAACGTCGCCAACCTGGTGATTCATACCGATCTTAACTGCCTTTCTGTTGTTCAGTATGCCGTTGACGTTCTGGAAGTCGAGCACATCATCATTTGCGGCCACTACGGCTGCGGCGGCGTGCAGGCGGCGGTTGAAAACCTGGAGCTGGGGTTAATTGATAACTGGCTACTGCACATCCGCGATATCTGGTTCAAACATAGCTCACTGCTGGGCGAAATGCCGCAGGAACATCGTCTCGACGCGCTGTGTGAACTGAACGTCATGGAGCAGGTTTATAACCTGGGGCACTCCACCATTATGCAATCGGCCTGGAAACGCGGACAGAAAGTGTCCGTCCACGGCTGGGCGTACGGCATTCATGATGGTTTGCTGCGTAACCTGGAAGTGACCGCCACTAACCGTGAAACGCTGGAGCAGCGCTACCGTTCGGGTATTGCAAACCTCAAACTCAAGCACGTAAACCATAAATAAGTGCCCGTAAAAAAGCCGGGTGGCGGCTACGCCTTACCCGGCCTACGTTTTCTCCCTCTCACTGTGAGAGAGGGCCAGGGTGAGGGCACCAGACCACACCCAACGAGTATTACTCGTCCAGCAGCACCACTTTCCCGACATACGGCAGATGGCGATAACGCTGCGCGTAGTCAATGCCATAACCCACAACGAACTCGTCAGGAATGGCGAAACCGACATATTCCACAGGTACCTGCACTTCACGACGGCTTGGTTTATCCAGCAGGGTACAAATGGCCAGGGATTTCGGTTCACGCAGGCTCAGGATCTCGCGCACTTTAGAGAGCGTGTTGCCAGAGTCGATGATGTCCTCAACGATCAACACATCTTTGCCACGAATATCTTCATCCAGATCTTTCAGGATTTTCACATCACGGGTTGTGGACATGCCGCTGCCGTAGCTGGAGGCGGTCATAAAATCGACCTCATGTGACACCTGCACTTCACGGCACAGGTCTGCCATAAACATGAAAGAGCCACGCAGAAGACCCACCAGCACCATTTCGCTGCCGCTGTCCTTGTAATGTTCGGTGATTTGACGACCCAGTTCGGCGATACGCGCTTTGATCTCGGCTTCCGGGATCATCACTTCAACAGTATGTTTCATATTACTAACCATATGATTTTAATGAAAATCTCTCAATGCGGATGAATCATCTTCCAGCATCGATACGCAAGCTCGCCATTATACCAGCAAATGGATAACCCTGGCGTATGAGTTATAAAAAGCAATTTTTGTGATTCCGATCACACTTGCTAATACCTATAATTAATTGCTAGCAAATAATTAACAAAACTGACGAGTACATTTTCTATGGCTGAAACAAAAACTCAACAGTCGCGTCTACTGGTGACACTAACAGCGCTATTTGCCGCCTTTTGCGGCTTGTACCTGTTAATCGGTGGCGTCTGGCTGGTCGCAATTGGCGGTTCCTGGTACTACCCGATTGCGGGCCTGGTTATGCTTGGCGTAACCGTCCTGCTCTGGCGCAGAAAGCAATCTGCACTGTGGCTTTATGCTGCCCTCCTCCTCGCAACCATGATCTGGGGCGTCTGGGAAGCCGGGTTCGACTTCTGGGCACTGACGCCACGCAGTGACATTCTGGTGTTCTTTGGTATCTGGCTGATTTTGCCGTTTGTCTGGCGTCGCCTGATTGTACCGTCCAGCGGTGCCGTAGCAGCGCTCGTTGTCGCTCTGCTGATCAGCGGCGGTATCCTGACCTGGGCCGGTTTTAACGACCCGCAGGAGATCAAAGGTACGCTCAATACGGAATCAACGCCTGCTGCAGCCATCTCTCAGGTCGCTGACGGAGACTGGCCGGCCTATGGTCGTAATCAGGAAGGTCAACGCTACTCCCCGCTGAAGCAAATCAACGCGGATAACGTTAAAAACCTGAAGGAAGCCTGGGTATTCCGTACCGGCGACCTGAAGATGCCAAACGATCCGGGTGAACTGACCAACGAAGTGACGCCGATTAAAGTCGGTGACATGCTTTATCTGTGTACCGCCCACCAGCGTCTGTTCGCGCTTGATGCCGCCACCGGTAAAGAGAAATGGCACTTCGATCCACAGCTGAATGCCAACCCGTCCTTCCAGCATGTCACCTGCCGTGGCGTCTCTTACCACGAAGCGCGTGCCGATAATGCAAGCCCTGAAGTGGTGGCCGACTGCCCTCGCCGCATTATGCTGCCGGTGAACGATGGCCGTCTGTTTGCCGTCAACGCAGAAACGGGCAAGCTGTGCGAAACCTTTGCCAACAAAGGTATCCTGAATCTGCAGACCAACATGCCGGACACCACGCCGGGTCTGTATGAGCCAACTTCACCGCCGATCATCACCGATAAAACCATTGTGGTTGCCGGTTCGGTAACGGATAACTTCTCTACCCGCGAAACCTCTGGCGTTATCCGTGGCTTCGACGTGAATACCGGTAAACTGCTGTGGGCCTTCGACCCGGGTGCGAAAGATCCAAACGCGATCCCCTCAGACGAACACACCTTTACCTTTAACTCGCCAAACTCCTGGGCACCGGCTGCGTATGACGCGAAGCTGGATCTGGTCTATCTGCCAATGGGCGTGACCACGCCGGATATCTGGGGCGGTAACCGCACGCCGGAGCAGGAGCGTTATGCGAGCGCCATCGTGGCGCTGAACGCGACTACCGGTAAGCTGGTCTGGAGCTATCAGACCGTTCACCACGACCTGTGGGATATGGACATGCCATCCCAGCCGACGCTGGCAGATATTACCGTTGACGGTAAAACCGTTCCGGTGATTTATGCCCCGGCGAAAACCGGTAACATCTTCGTGCTGGATCGCAGCAACGGTAAACTGGTGGTTCCGGCTCCGGAAAAACCGGTTCCGCAAGGCGCGGCAAAAGGCGACTACGTCAGCAAAACGCAGCCGTTCTCTGACCTGAGCTTCCGTCCGAAGAAAGACCTCAGCGGTGCAGACATGTGGGGTGCCACCATGTTTGACCAGCTGGTGTGCCGCGTGATGTTCCATCAGTTGCGCTATGAAGGCATTTTCACTCCGCCATCTGAGCAGGGTACGCTGGTCTTCCCGGGTAACCTGGGGATGTTCGAGTGGGGCGGGATCTCCGTTGACCCGAACCGTCAGGTGGCGATTGCTAACCCAATGGCCCTGCCGTTCGTGTCTAAACTGATCCCACGTGGCCCGGGCAACCCAATGGAACCGCCGAAAGACGCGAAAGGTACCGGTACAGAATCCGGTATTCAGCCGCAGTACGGCGTACCGTTTGGCGTGACCCTGAATCCGTTCCTGTCACCGTTTGGCCTGCCGTGTAAACAGCCAGCCTGGGGTTATATCTCCGGTCTGGATCTGAAAACCAACCAGATCGTGTGGAAGAAACGTATTGGTACACCACAGGACAGCATGCCGTTCCCGATGCCGGTTCCGGTACCGTTCAATATGGGTATGCCAATGCTGGGTGGCCCAATCTCTACCGCCGGTAACGTGCTGTTCATCGCGGCGACCGCAGATAACTACCTGCGCGCGTACAACATGACCAACGGTGAGAAACTGTGGCAAGGCCGTCTGCCCGCGGGTGGACAGGCAACGCCGATGACCTATGAAGTGAATGGCAAACAGTACGTTGTCATCTCAGCGGGCGGTCATGGTTCGTTTGGCACGAAGATGGGCGACTATATTGTCGCGTATGCATTGCCTGACGAAGGCAAATAAAAGCAAAACGGCAACGAAAGTTGCCGTTTTTAGTGTTTGTCCCCTCTCCCTATGGGAGAGGGTCAGGGTGAGGGCATCAGGCCGCACCTGCTTTAAACCGTGAATCCCAACATCATCCCCGTATCTTCATGCTCCAGCAGATGGCAGTGCGCCATATAGGCAAATTCTTTCGGTGCCTCATGGTCGAATTTCACCAGCACCTCACTGACTCCACCTTCAACCCTTACCGTATCTTTCCAGCCCGCGCGATGCGCAACGGGTGCATTACCGTTCTCCGAGAGAATGCGGAACTGCGTACCGTGAATATGGAATGGATGCAACATCATGTCGCCAACACCGGAAATAACCCAACGTTCAAACTGTCCCTTTGTGGCAGCAAACATCGGTGTGTTCATGTCAAACGCTTTGCCGTTGATCCGGTTGGCATTGTGGAAATCGAAGCCATGATCGCCGTGGTTCATGTTCCCCATGCCGCCCATTTTCCCGTGATCCATATTCATGTGGCCCATCATCTGCCCGTGCTGCATACCCGCCATCGCCTGATTGCCGTACTTCTCCATCAGCGCCTGCATCCCCATCATGTCGAGCATTGGATCCATTGAGAGCTGCAGCGTGCGCTGGGTTAAGCCCTCAAGTGAAGGCAAGGCCGGGAGCGTGCTTAGCGTATCCGGCAGCGTACCGGAGGCGGCAATCTGCAACGGCTGAATGCGCAACACCGGGTGAGCCTTATCAAAGGGTGCGACGGCCATCCCCATCTGGTTCACCGGCAGCGTGACCAGGTCAAACGATTTGCCATCACTGATATCCACCAGCACCTCGAATCGCTCGCCCATCAGCATCGGCAATTCGTTCACCTTAACCGGCTCAGGCAGTAGCCCGCCGTCACTCGCCACCACGTACAGCGGACGTTTATCGCTGGCAGCAAAATTCAGCGAACGCGCATTACACCCATTGAGCAGACGTAAACGCAGCCAGCCTTTCGGGGCGGCATGCTGCGGGTAAATAGCGCCGTTAGTCAGCAGCGTATCGCCAAACCAGCCTACCGCCGCACTCATCACATCCAGCTGATAATCAATCTGACCGTCTGCAGTGAATTTCTTGTCCTGAACAATGACCGGGATATCGTCAATGCCCCACTGTTTCGGCAGGCGCAACAGGCGGCTTTCATCATCTTCAATCAGTACCAGACCGGCCAGCCCCATCGCCACCTGATGGCCCGTTTTTCCGTGCTGATGTGGGTGGAACCAGCAGGTCGCTGCGCGCTGGTTGGGGGTAAAGGTGACGCTACGCTTATCACCAGCCTTGATGATCCCCTGCGGCCCACCATCAACCTCCCCCGGCACTTCCAGACCGTGCCAGTGCAGCGTAGTCTCTTCTGCCAGCGTGTTGTGGATATCAACCGTCACGGCGCTCCCCTTGCGTAGCTGGATGGCCGGGCCAAGCAGGCTACCGTTATAACCCCACGTTGTGGCGTTATGCTTACCAAAGGTCGTTTTACCGGACTGAACAACAAGCTGGATGCGGCTACGGGCATCAGCGGTGAGTAATTCGGGAATCGGTAAGGTGGGTCTGTCAGCCGCAAAAACCGCACGACTCCACAGTGGTAATGCACTGGCAACCCCCAGCGCAGCGGAATATTTCAAAAAATCACGACGTTGCATGTTCATTTCCTTATTTCCTGCAGGCGATATTTTGAGCATAAACCCTCCCCTTACCGGAAGGTCAAGTAAAGCGGTAATAATTAAAGATCGTCGCCCTGGCATCAAGTATGCTAACGTTAATTTTCCGTGATGCAGTGGTAGAAGCAATGAAGACGTTTTTCAGGACAATTTTGTTCGGCAGCCTGATGGCAATGTGTGCGAACAGCTATGCGCTAAGTGAAAACGAAGCGGAAGATATGGCCGATTTAACGGCAGTTTTTGTATTCCTGAAAAACGATTGTGGCTACCAGAATTTACCCAACGGGCAGATTCGTCGCGCACTGGTCTTTTTTGCCCAGCAGAACCAATGGGATCTCAGCAACTACGACAGCTTCGACATGAAGGCGCTCGGTGAAGACAGCTACCGCGATTTAAGCGGTATTGGCATCCCCACTGCAAAAAAATGCAAAGCGCTGGCTCGTGATTCACTCAGCCTGCTCGCCTACGTGAAATAACCTTCCCGACGCCCCTGTTGACCGCTATAACCGTGAACCCACGGTTATAGTTAGCTATGCATGTTGCGCCCAATTCTCTGGGGTAACGAATGTTAACAAAGGAGGTGTCAACTCATGACCGATAACCCGGTATGGCATGAAACGCTGCATGACCAGTTTGGTCAATACTTTGCCGTCGATAACGTGCTTTATCACGAGAAAACCGATCATCAGGATCTGGTCATCTTCGAAAACGCCGCCTTTGGCCGCGTGATGGCACTGGATGGCGTGGTGCAAACCACCGAGCGCGATGAGTTTATCTATCACGAAATGATGACCCACGTACCGCTACTGGCACACGGGCACGCGAAGCACGTTCTGATTATCGGCGGTGGCGACGGTGCCATGCTGCGCGAAGTGTCCCGTCATCAATCCATTGAAACCATCACAATGGTGGAAATTGATGCAGGCGTCGTCTCCTTCTGCCGCCAGTATCTGCCCAACCACAGCGCCGGTAGTTATGACGATCCGCGCTTTAATCTGGTCATTGATGATGGCGTCAACTTCGTTAATCAGACCACGCAAACCTTTGATGTGATTATCTCCGACTGCACTGATCCTATCGGCCCTGGCGCATCGCTGTTTACCTCTTCTTTCTACGAAGGCTGTAAGCGTTGCCTGAAACCAGGGGGGATCTTTGTGGCGCAAAACGGTGTTTGCTTCCTGCAGCAGGATGAAGCCCTCGACAGCCACCGCAAGCTGAGCACTTACTTTAGTGACGTCAGCTTCTATCAGGCCGCTATTCCGACCTACTACGGCGGGATCATGACTTTCGCCTGGGCGACCGATAACGAAGTGTTGCGTCATCTCTCCACCGGAATTATTCAGGCCCGTTTCCACCAGGCCGGTCTTCAGTGCCGATACTACAATCCGGCTATCCATACTGCCGCATTTGCCTTGCCGCAGTACCTGCAAGATGCGCTGTCCTCTAAGGGGGTGAGCTAATTGAAAAAGCTTAAGCTGCATGGCTTTAACAACCTGACCAAAAGCCTGAGTTTTTGTATTTACGATATCTGCTATGCCAAAACCGCAGAAGAGCGCGATGGGTATATCGCCTATATCGATGAACTCTACAATGCCAATCGTCTGACCGAGATCCTGTCAGAAACCTGCTCTATTATCGGCGCAAATATCCTGAATATTGCCCGTCAGGATTATGAGCCACAGGGTGCCAGCGTGACGATTCTGGTCAGCGAAGAGCCGGTCGACCCTAAGCTTATCGACAACACCGAACATCCAGGCCCACTGCCAGAGGCCGTCGTGGCCCACCTGGATAAAAGTCACATCTGCGTGCATACCTACCCTGAAAGCCATCCTGAAGGCGGTCTGTGTACCTTCCGCGCAGATATTGAAGTCTCTACCTGTGGCGTGATTTCGCCTCTTAAGGCGCTGAACTACTTAATCCATCAGCTGGAATCCGACATCGTGACCATTGATTATCGTGTGCGTGGTTTCACCCGTGATATCAACGGCATGAAACACTTCATCGACCACGAGATCAACTCCATCCAGAACTTTATGTCCGATGATATGAAGGCGCTGTACGACATGGTGGACGTGAACGTGTATCAGGAAAACATCTTCCATACCAAGATGTTACTTAAGGAATTCGACCTTAAGCACTACATGTTCCATACCAGACCGGAAGATTTGAGCGAAGAAGAGCGCAAGGTCATCACTGACCGGCTCTGGAAAGAGATGCGCGAAATCTACTACGGCCGCAATATTCCGGCCGTGTAAAACGGGCCCGGAGCAGGGATGCTCCGGGGTGTTATTTCTGTTTCATGAACTCACGGTACGCAGCCACCACTTTGAGGAAGTCTTCAACGCCGCACAGCGACAGGCTCTCTTCGTCGTAGTAGCTCATCCCCTCTTCCATCTCATCGCCCGAGAATTCAAGCTGGTTGGCACGCACCATCACCTCTTCGCCGTCCATCCACAGCGTATATTCGTGTCCGGCACGCTGCCAGGATCGCTCACTGCCTTTTACCGTCTGCGCAGCCTGTTCCACTTCATCAAGTAACGCGAGGTTCTCTTTCACCTCTTCGTTAAACCAGTGTCCAACGGCTTCGTGGCCCATCGACATACGCACTTTCACCACTCCGGTGATGTCGCGCAGAAATTCGTAATCCATAGTATTTTCCTCTGCAAAGCCATTACGTTAATTATCGCAGCAGAGAGGAAGAAAAAAAGCGTGGGAGGTGGGAGGAATGAAAATAAAAAGTGAGAGCAAGACCCTGCGGCCTGATGCCCTCACTCCTGCCCTCTCTACGGGAGAGGGTGAAAACACGAAAAACCGTCTCTACAGAGACGGTTTTGCTGTTTATACCGCGGTCTGGAAGATAACCCCGTCAGCCTTCTCGGTGTACTGAGAGAGCTGGTCGAAGTTCAGATAGCGGTAGGTATCCACCGCCGTCTTATCAACCTGAGCGATATAAGTCTGGTACTCTTCCGGCGTTGGCAGTTTGCCAATCAGCGCGGCAACCGCCGCCAGCTCCGCAGAGGCCAGATAAACGTTAGCACCGGTACCTAAACGGTTCGGGAAGTTACGGGTAGAGGTGGAGACCACCGTCGCACCGTCGGCTACACGCGCCTGGTTACCCATACACAGGGAACAGCCAGGGATTTCAATACGCGCACCGCTCTTACCAAACACGCTGTAGTAACCCTCTTCAGTCAGCTGAGCAGCATCCATACGGGTTGGCGGAGCCACCCACAGACGGGTTGGCAGCTGGCCTTTGTGGGTATCCAGCAGCTTACCAGCCGCGCGGAAGTGACCGATGTTGGTCATGCACGAACCGATAAACACTTCGTCAATCTTGTCGCCCTGAACATCAGAGAGCAGACGCGCATCGTCAGGATCGTTTGGCGCACACAGGATTGGCTCTTTGATATCCGCCAGATCGATGTCGATCACCGCCGCGTATTCTGCGTCAGCATCGGCTTCCAGCAACTGCGGATCTGCCAGCCATTTTTCCATGCCCTGGATACGACGCTCCAGCGTACGACGGTCGCCGTAGCCTTCTGCAATCATCCACTTCAGCAGCACGATGTTAGAGGTCAGGTACTCTTCGATTGGTGCCTGGTTCAGCTTGATGGTACAGCCCGCAGCTGAACGCTCAGCAGAAGCATCAGTCAGTTCGAACGCCTGTTCTACTTTCAGGTCCGGCAGACCTTCAATTTCCAGGATACGACCAGAGAAGATGTTCTTCTTACCTTTCTTCTCAACGGTCAGCAGGCCCTGTTTGATGGCATACAGCGGAATTGCGTGAACCAGGTCGCGCAGGGTGATACCCGGCTGCATTTTGCCTTTGAAGCGCACCAGAACCGATTCCGGCATATCCAGCGGCATCACGCCGGTCGCAGCAGCAAACGCCACCAGACCAGAGCCCGCCGGGAAGGAGATACCAATCGGGAAACGGGTATGGGAGTCACCACCGGTACCTACGGTATCAGGCAGCAGCATACGGTTCAGCCAGGAGTGGATAACACCATCACCCGGACGCAGGGACACACCGCCACGGTTCATGATGAAGTCTGGCAGCGTATGGTGTGTAGTCACGTCAACCGGCTTCGGATATGCCGCCGTGTGACAGAATGACTGCATCACCAGGTCAGACGAGAAGCCCAGGCACGCCAGGTCTTTCAGTTCGTCACGGGTCATTGGGCCAGTGGTATCCTGAGAGCCTACGGAAGTCATCTTCGGCTCGCAGTATGCGCCCGGACGGATACCGGTTACGCCGCACGCACGGCCCACCATTTTCTGCGCCAGAGAGTAACCACGGTTGCTTTCTGCCACATCTTTTGCATGACGGAATACCGTGCTGTGCGGCAGACCCAGCGCTTCACGCGCTTTGGTAGTCAGGCCACGACCGATGATCAGCGGGATACGGCCACCGGCACGGACTTCGTCAACCAGCACATCGGTTTTCAGCTCAAAACTTGCCAGCAGTTCGTTGGTTTCATGGTTACGCACTTCACCTTTGAACGGGTATACGTCAATCACGTCGCCCATGTTCAGGTCAGAGACGTCGACTTCAATCGGCAGTGCGCCCGCATCTTCCATCGTGTTAAAGAAGATGGGTGCGATTTTGCCGCCGAGGCACAGACCGCCGCCGCGCTTATTTGGCACGTGCGGGATATCATCGCCCATGAACCACAGCACGGAGTTAGTTGCGGATTTACGGGAAGAACCAGTACCGACAACGTCACCCACGTAAGCCAGCGGGAAACCTTTTTTCTGCAACGCTTCAATCTGCTTGATTGGGCCGACCACGCCAGGCTGATCCGGCTCGATACCTTCACGGGCGTTCTTCAGCATCGCCAGCGCGTGCAGAGGGATATCCGGGCGAGACCATGCATCCGGTGCCGGAGAAAGGTCATCAGTGTTGGTTTCACCCGTCACTTTGAAGACGGTAACGGTGATTTTTTCAGCCAGCGCAGGACGGTTCAGGAACCATTCTGCATCAGCCCAGGACTGCATCACCTGCTTCGCGTAGACGTTGCCCGCTTTCGCTTTTTCTTCCACATCGTAGAAGTTATCAAACATCAGCAGCGTTGAAGAGAGCGCTTTTGCGGCAATCGGTGCCAGCGTGTCGTTATCCAGCGCGTCAATCAGCGGATGAATGTTGTAACCGCCCTGCATGGTGCCGAGCAATTCAATCGCTTTTTCAGGAGTTACCAGTGGGGAGGTGGCTGCGCCTTTGGCAATGGCAGCAAGGAAACCGGCTTTTACGTAGGCCGCTTCATCTACACCAGGCGGTACACGGTTGATCAACAGATCTAACAGGAATTCTTCTTCGCCCTTAGGCGGGTTCTTCAGCAGCTCGACGAGCGCGGCCATTTGGGTTGCATCTAAAGGTTTGGGTACAATCCCCTCGGCGGCACGTTCTGCTACGTGCTTACGGTATTCTTCTAGCACGACGGTTCTCCTCGCTCTCATTGTCATATGCGGCGGACGTTCTCTTCACGCTCCTGTGAGACAGCAGTTTGTAGGGTAAATGCCCGATACCGCGTCGGGCAGCATAGCAGGATTTCTGCACAGTGTTAATCCGTTTACAAAAAAGCAACATTAAAAAATTTGCTGAATCGTTAAGAGTGGTATAGCGGGAAGGCGAGGCGAATTTTGGGCACAAAAAAACCGCCTGACAGCGGTTAATTTGTTGCCTTGCGGTGGTAGCACACCGGGCTGGCAGATTTGCGGCAAAACCCCAACGCAGCGAATTTTGCTCTCCTGCGTATAGACTTGCAAGGTGATTTTTTCATTCTGCGCAGCGCTTTCCCGTTTTGAATGAAAGATTATGTAAATGCATTTTTCCCCTTCTTCATACCCTTTGAATCCACTACTCTTCTCATCGGCCTGCTTCGCTGGTGTAGCAGCCAGTCACCGGGCCCGGGAGCAGTTCCGTAATCTACGTGGCAAAACCCCAATTTGCCAGGTTCTGCCTTTCCCGGTGAAGAACGAACCCGCGTAGCCTGTACAGGAACGCACGCAATGGAGATGCGAATCACTGTGCTGATCGTTGTGACGGGTTTACTGCTTACCGCACTGCACGGTGGCTGGAACATATCCGACATCACGGTGCTGTTTGTCGTCAACCTCGGCAACTAGCTGCTGGCCGCTCGCAAGAGCGGCCTTCTGAATATCCCGGCGGCTTTTCAACTATCAGATATAATTGTGTAATAAATGCTCACACTCTTTATCCGGATACACCGCGTGGTTTCCCAATAAAAGTCAAAACTGCAAAACACGGGTGAACAATACTCGCAGCAACAGGAACGCCTTACGGCGCAGCACTTGTCTCGTTGGAGTCATTCTATGAAGTTGCCCTTTAAGCCACATCTGCTTGTCCTTCTGTGCAGTGCCGGGCTGTTTGCCGCCTCTGGCGTCATGTTTGTCAAAAGCCGTGCAACGGAGCCCACCGCTCCTGCTCCGGTTGCACAACAACCTTCGGCACCGGCTCCCGTTGCCACACCGGCACCAGCCGCACAAGCCGCCCCGGTTGCGCCGCCAACGTACAGTGCAGCGCAAATCGATCAGTGGGTGGCCCCCATCGCGCTCTACCCGGATGCGCTACTGTCGCAAATTTTGATGGCATCGACCTATCCGTCAAACGTTATCCAGGCCGCGCAGTGGTCAAAGGATAATCCTAAGATGCAGGGTGATGCCGCCATTCAGGCCGTTGCCAGTCAGCCGTGGGATCCCAGCGTGAAGTCGCTGGTTGCGTTCCCTCAACTGATGTCGCTCTTGGGTGAAAATCCGCCGTGGGTACAAAATCTGGGTGATGCTTTCCTCGCGCAGCCACAAGACGTGATGGATTCGGTTCAACGTCTGCGCCTGCTGGCTCAGCAAACCGGTGCGTTACAATCGACGCCGCAACAAACTGTCACCACCGTGACAAAACCCGCTCCTGCTAAAGCCGCAACCAGCGAGTCGACAACAACAAGTACAAGTACAAGTACAAGTACAAGTACAACCACCACGACAAACCCAACGGTCATTAAGATCGAATCTGCCGACCCGCAGGTGGTATACGTCCCCACCTATAACCCCAATACGGTTTACGGTACCTGGCCAAACACTGCCTATCCACCAACCTATCTCCCCCCAACGCCCGGTGAGCAATTTGGCAATAGCTTCGTGAACGGCTTAGGTTTCAGTCTGGGTGTCGCGACAACCTACGCTATCTTCAGCAACATCGACTGGGATGACGACGACCATCATGATGATGACTGGGATCATCACGGCGGCTATAACCGCAACGGTGATAACAACATCAATATCAACGTTGATAATTTCAATAAAATCAGTGGGCAACGCCTGACGGACGCCAACCGGACCTGGCAGCATAACCCGGCCTATCGCGAGGGCGTGCCATATCCAAACAATCAGCTCAATACCCGCTTCCACTCCACGAATACGGCAACGGGACTCAGTTCGACGCAGAAGACACCGGTCAACCGTGACAGCCAGCGTCAGGCTGCGATGAACCAAATGGAAAAATCGACGGGCAAAACATTCCCTCAGACAGCGCGCCCGGGAACCAAAGACGCACAGCGCCAGGCTTCCAGCCAACAACTACAGCAGATTTCCCAACGTAATAACTACCGTGGTTACGACACCAAACCTCAGACCGCGAAACGAACCAACACCCAGCAACGTGAGAATCGCCAGACCACAGCCCAGAGACAGGAGAAACGGGTTTCGCAAACAGCGCAACAGCGTAACCCTCAACAGCGGAATATTCAGCAGCGAACCAGCCAGCCGCGTGCTAACGCGCTAAGCGGCAACGACAGCCGCTCCGCCAACTGGCAAGCGCAACAGCAGCGAGGTGCGCAAAGTCGACAGATGTCTGCCCGTAATCAACAGCCACGGCAGATGTCCTCTGGTCGGGCTGAACACCGCGAATTCCGTCATCGTTAAGAGAACCGACATGAAAAGTAAATTACTCAGTGGAATGGTGTTGTTCATGGTTTCGGCCACCGCGATGGCACAGCAATCCTTCAGTACGCCAGACAAGGCAACCGATGCGCTGGCAAACGCCATCAGTGGGCAAAATGAAAATGCAATGAACAACCTGCTCGGGGAAAACTGGCGCGATTTCCTGCCGCCTGAAGGGGTCGATCCTGATGCCGTTGATCGCTTCCTTCGCGACTGGAAAGTTCGTCATAACACCGTCATCGACGGCGATACGGCACATCTTGTTGTCGGTGACGGCGACTGGCAACTGCCGATCCCGGTTATCAAGACCTCTTCCGGCTGGCAATTTGATATGAAGGAAGCTGCCGAGGAGATCCTGACCCGTGAGATCGGGCGCAACGAGCTCGCGGCTATCGAAGCGTTACACGCCTATGTGGATGCTCAGCAAAGCTATTTTGCGATGAACCAGACGTACGCCCGGAAAATTGTAAGTTCTGAAGGGAAAAAAGATGGCCTGTACTGGCCTGCATCACCGGGTGAGATGCCCAGCCCGCTTGGCCCGGCATTCAGCCCGAAAGAGCCGGGGGCCGGTTATCACGGATACCGTTTCCGCATCCTGCCGGATAAAAACGGCTTTGCCATGGTGGCCTGGCCAGTCAGCTACGGCCAGACGGGCGTGATGAGCTTTGTGATAAATCAGGACGACAAGGTATACCAGGCCAATCTTGGCAGCGAGTCACAGCAGAAAGCACAAGCGTTAACATCGTATAGCCCTGATAAAGCGTGGCAACCCGTCACGCCATAAAGCGGAATGGGTTCCTGAAGGCAAAAAAAACGCCTCCGAAGAGGCGTTTAGCAAGCGTTAAGAAACTTATTTCTTCTTCGCTTTGGCGTTTGGCAGGTCGGTGATGCTACCTTCGAACACTTCTGCCGCCAGGCCCACAGACTCGTGCAGAGTTGGGTGAGCGTGGATGGTCAGCGCGATGTCTTCAGCGTCACAACCCATTTCGATAGCCAGACCGATTTCACCCAGCAGCTCGCCGCCGTTGGTACCGACAATCGCACCACCGATCACACGGTGAGTCTCTTTGTCGAAGATCAGTTTGGTCATACCGTCTGCGCAGTCGGAAGCGATAGCACGGCCAGAAGCAGCCCACGGGAAGGTGGCGGTTTCGTAGCTGATGCCTTTCTCTTTCGCTTCTTTCTCAGTCAGACCAACCCATGCAACCTCTGGCTCGGTGTACGCGATAGATGGGATCACTTTCGGATCGAAGTAGTGCTTCATGCCCGCGATAACTTCAGCGGCAACGTGACCTTCGTGAACACCTTTGTGTGCCAGCATTGGCTGACCGACGATATCGCCGATAGCAAAGATGTGCGGCACATTAGTGCGCAGCTGTTTGTCAACACGGATGAAGCCACGGTCGTCCACTTCCACGCCAGCTTTGCCTGCGTCGAGGTTTTTACCGTTCGGCACACGACCGATAGCCACCAGCACGGCGTCGTAACGCTGTGGTTCTGCAGGGGCTTTTTTGCCTTCCATAGAAACGTAAATACCGTCTTCTTTCGCTTCAACGGCAGTCACTTTGGTTTCCAGCATCAGGTTGAATTTCTTGCTGATGCGTTTGGTGAAGACTTTAACGATATCTTTGTCAGCAGCCGGGATAACCTGGTCGAACATTTCAACCACGTCGATCTCTGAACCCAGCGCATGGTACACGGTACCCATTTCCAGACCGATGATACCGCCACCCATAACCAGCATACGCTTAGGTACGGATTTCAGCTCCAGCGCATCGGTGGAGTCCCACACGCGTGGATCTTCATGAGGAATGAACGGCAGCTGAATCGGACGAGAACCTGCCGCGATGATCGCGTTGTCGAAGTTGATCACAGTTTTACCGTTCTCACCTTCCACTTCCAGGGTGTTCGCGCCGGTGAATTTACCCAGACCGTTTACCACTTTCACTTTACGGCCTTTGGCCATACCCGCCAGACCACCGGTCAGCTGAGTGATAACTTTCTCTTTCCAGGTACGAATTTTGTCGATATCGGTTTTCGGCTCGCCGAAGACGATACCGTGTTCAGCCAGTGCTTTGGCTTCTTCGATAACTTTTGCTACGTGCAGCAGCGCTTTAGAAGGGATACAGCCTACGTTCAGGCAAACACCACCGAGGGTGCTGTAGCGTTCTACGATTACGGTTTCCAGACCTAAATCAGCGCAACGGAAGGCTGCAGAGTAACCTGCCGGGCCTGCCCCAAGTACCACGACCTGAGTTTTGATTTCAGTACTCATCATGACCTCTTATTGATTTCCGGCGGTCCAGGTACTTGTCGCCCTTCATCCACCGGGACGTTCTATCCGCCCGCAGTTTACAAAATTGTTAACAATTTTGAAACAACAAACGGCTCACGAATTATCGCTTTCGCCAATAACCTCACAAACACCATGAGATTAACAGAAAAAAGCCGGCCGATTGGCCGGCTTTTCGATTACATCACCAGGCGGCGAATGTCGCTCAGGGTGTTGTTGATGATGGTGATGAAACGCGCACCATCAGCACCGTCGATCACGCGGTGGTCGAAGGACAGAGAGATTGGCATCATCAGACGCGGCATGAACTCTTTGCCATTCCATACCGGCTCCATCGCAGACTTGGACACACCGAGGATTGCCACTTCCGGCGCGTTCACAATCGGTGCGAAGTGGGTCGTACCCAGGCCACCGATGCTGGAGATGGTGAAGCAACCGCCCTGCATTTCGCCAGCAGTCAGCTTGCCATCACGCGCTTTTTTGGAGATCACGGTCAGTTCACGGGACAGCTCAGTGATGCTCTTCTTGTTCACGTCTTTGAAGACCGGAACAACCAGACCATTTGGCGTATCAACCGCAACACCGATGTTGATGTATTTCTTCAGCGTCAGCTTCTGGCCATCTTCGGACAGGGAGCTGTTGAAGCGTGGCATCTGCTCAAGAGCAGCAGCAACGGCTTTCATGATGAAGACCACTGGGGTGAATTTCACGTCCAGTTTACGCTTCTCAGCTTCGGCGTTCTGCTGTTTACGGAACGCTTCCAGATCGGTGATATCGGTTTTGTCGAAGTGCGTAACGTGCGGGATCATCACCCAGTTACGGCTCAGGTTAGCACCAGAGATTTTCTGGATACGGCCCAGTTCCACTTCTTCGATTTCGCCGAACTTGCTGAAGTCCACTTTCGGCCACGGCAGCATGCCCGGGATACCGCCACCAGTGGCAGCAGCAGGAGCCGCTTCAGCGCGTTTCACCGCGTCTTTCACGTAAGCCTGAACGTCTTCGCGCAGGATACGACCTTTACGGCCCGTCCCTTTCACTTTCGCCAGGTTAACGCCGAATTCGCGCGCCAGGCGGCGGATCAGCGGAGTGGCGTGGATGTAAGCGTCGTTTTCAGCGAATTCAGATTTGCCTTCCGCTTTTGCAGCAGGTGCCGCAGCGGGTTTAGCAGCCTGAGCCGGTGCAGCAGCAGGGGCCGGAGCGGCAGCGGCAACCGGAGCTGCCGCAGGCGCAGCGCCTTCCACTTCGAAGACCATAATCAGCGAGCCAGTAGACACTTTGTCGCCAGTGCTGATTTTGATCTCTTTAACAGTACCCGCGAATGGCGCTGGCACTTCCATAGAAGCCTTGTCGCCTTCAACGGTGATCAGTGACTGTTCAGCGGCAACTTTGTCGCCCACTTTCACCATCACTTCGGTCACTTCAACTTCGTCACCGCCGATGTCTGGTACGTTAACGTCTTTCGCGCCACCAGCAACAGCTGGTGCAGCGGCTGCCGGAGCAGCGGCCTGCGCAGGCGCAGCAGCAGGTGCAGCACCCGCCACTTCGAAGACCATAATCAGCGAGCCAGTAGACACTTTGTCACCGGTGTTGATCTTAATCTCTTTAACAGTACCTGCGAACGGAGCCGGCACTTCCATAGAGGCTTTGTCGCCTTCTACGGTGATCAGCGACTGCTCAGCCGCAACGGTATCGCCCACTTTCACCAGGATTTCAGTGACTTCAACTTCGTCACCACCGATGTCAGGCACGTTAACGTCTTTCGCTGCCGCGGCAGCTGCTGGTGCAGCAGCGGCCGGAGCGGCTTTCTTCTCTTCCTGCGCAGGTGCAGCAGCTGCTGCACCGTCGACGGAATCGAAAATCATGATCAGTTTGCCCGTCTCGGTTTTATCGCCAACAGAGACTTTGATCTCTTTAACGATGCCAGCCTGAGGAGACGGGACTTCCATAGAGGCTTTGTCGCCTTCTACGGTGATCAGCGACTGTTCAGCTTCAACTTTGTCGCCCACTTTGACCAGGATCTCGGTGATTTCAACTTCATCAGCCCCGATGTCCGGTACATTGATTTCGATAGCCATTATTCTTTTACCTCTTACGCCAGACGCGGGTTAACTTTTTCTGCATCGATGTTGAATTTAGTAATTGCTTCAGCAACCACTTTCTTATCGATTTCGCCACGTTTAGCCAGTTCGCCCAGTGCTGCTACAACCACGTAAGAAGCATCAACTTCGAAGTGGTGACGCAGGTTTTCGCGGCTGTCAGAACGACCGAAGCCGTCAGTACCCAGTACGCGATAATCATCAGCCGGTACGTAAGTACGAACCTGCTCAGCGAACAGTTTCATATAGTCAGTAGAAGCAACCGCTGGAGCGTCGTTCATCACCTGAGCGATGTACGGAACGCGCGGAGTTTCCATTGGGTGCAGCATGTTCCAGCGCTCACAATCCTGGCCATCACGTGCCAGTTCAGTGAAGGAGGTTACGCTGTACACGTCAGAACCTACACCGTAGTCGTTCGCCAGGATCTGTGCAGCTTCACGTACGTGACGCAGGATAGAGCCGGAGCCCAGCAGCTGAACTTTACCTTTGCTACCTGCAACGGTTTCGAGTTTGTAGATACCTTTACGGATACCTTCCTCAGCACCTGCTGGCATCGCCGGCATGTGGTAGTTTTCGTTCAGCGTGGTGATGTAGTAGTAAATGTTCTCTTGTGCTTCACCGTACATACGGGTCAGACCGTCGTGCATGATGACAGCCACTTCGTACGCGTAAGACGGGTCGTAAGAGATACAGTTAGGGATAGTCAGAGACTGAATGTGGCTGTGACCATCTTCGTGCTGCAGACCTTCACCGTTCAGGGTCGTACGACCGGAAGTACCACCTACCAGGAAGCCGCGAGCCTGTTGGTCGCCAGCCTGCCAGCACAGGTCACCGATACGCTGGAAACCGAACATGGAGTAGTAGATGTAGAACGGGATCATCGGCAGGTTGTTGGTGCTGTAAGAGGTCGCAGCAGCCAGCCAGGATGCGCCTGCACCCAGCTCGTTGATACCTTCCTGCAGGATCTGACCTTTCTCGTCTTCTTTGTAGTATGCAACCTGCTCACGGTCCTGCGGGGTGTACTGCTGGCCGTTCGGGCTGTAGATACCGATCTGACGGAACAGACCTTCCATACCGAAAGTACGCGCTTCGTCAGCGATGATTGGAACCAGACGATCTTTGATCGACTTGTTCTTCAGCATCACGTTCAGGGCACGAACGAAAGCGATAGTGGTAGAGATCTCTTTGTTCTGCTCTTCCAGCAGCTGAGAGAAGTCTTCCAGCGCTGGCAGTTCCAGCTTCTCGGTGAAGTTAGGCTGACGAGCAGGCAGGTAGCCTTTCAGCGCCTGACGACGTTCGTGCAGGTACTTGTGCTCTTCAGAACCTTCAGGGAAGGTGATGTAAGACAGGTTTTCTACCTGCTCATCGGTCACTGGCACGTTGAAACGGTCGCGGATATAACGCACGCCGTCCATGTTCATTTTCTTAACCTGGTGAGCGATGTTTTTACCTTCTGCGGTATCACCCATGCCGTAACCTTTGATGGTGTGGGCCAGGATTACAGTCGCTTTACCTTTGGTTTCCTGCGCTTTTTTCAGTGCAGCGTAGACTTTCTTCGGATCGTGACCACCACGGTTCAGGGCCCAGATCTGCTCGTCAGTCCAGTCTGCAACCAGTGCTGCGGTTTCAGGATATTTACCGAAGAAGTGCTCACGAACGTAGGCACCGTCTTTGGATTTGAAGGTCTGGTAGTCACCGTCAACGGTTTCGTTCATCAGCTGGATCAGCTTACCGCTGGTGTCTTTACGCAGCAGCTCATCCCAACGACCGCCCCACATCACTTTGATGACGTTCCAGCCAGCACCTGCGAAGATGCCTTCCAGTTCGTTGATGATCTTGCCGTTGCCGGTTACCGGACCATCCAGACGCTGCAGGTTACAGTTGATGATGAAGCACAGGTTGTCCAGCTTCTCACGGGTGGCGATGGTGATCGCACCTTTAGATTCTGGCTCATCCATTTCGCCGTCGCCCAGGAAGGCATAAACGGTTTGCTCAGAGGTATCTTTCAGACCACGGTGTTCCAGATATTTCAGGAATTTAGCCTGGTAGATCGCACCAATTGGGCCCAGACCCATAGAAACGGTCGGGAACTGCCAGAATTCTGGCATCAGTTTAGGGTGCGGGTAAGAAGACAGACCTTTACCGTGAACTTCCTGACGGAAGTTGTTCATCTGCTCTTCAGTCAGACGACCTTCCAGGAATGCACGTGCGTAGATGCCCGGAGAAATGTGGCCCTGGAAGTACACCAGATCGCCGCCATCTTTCTCGTTAGCCGCACGGAAGAAGTGGTTGAAGCACACGTCGTAAACGGTCGCAGAAGACTGGAAGGATGCCATGTGGCCGCCCAGTTCCAGGTCTTTCTTGGATGCGCGCAGAACGGTCATGATGGCGTTCCAGCGGATTGCAGAACGAATGCGACGTTCCAGATCCAGATTGCCCGGGTATACCGGTTCGTCTTCAACGGCAATCGTGTTTACGTAGTTGTTAGCCCCTGCACCTGCAGCAACCTTCACGCCGCCTTTACGGGCTTCTGAAAGCAGCTGATCAATCAGATACTGAGCACGCTCAACACCTTCTTCACGGATGACCGATTCGATCGCCTGTAGCCAGTCGCGAGTTTCGATCGGATCCACGTCATTTTGGAGACGTTCTGACATGGGGGTATTCCTTATCTATCTAATACGTTGATTTGTCTGGAACCTGTCCCATTGCATTTTCGCCAGAAAACACAATAAGACAGGTTCTGCGTTTAGTTGCCGCGCTCTAAAAAAACCTGGCGCTTAATCCTTTCGTTGCTGTATGCGGCGAAGTGAACGTTCGCGGCGCGATTGTTCACGGCTACGGTCCAGCAAGATTTCCTCAATGAAAGCCAGATGTCGGTGCGACGCTTCGCGCGCCTGCTCCGGTTCCCCGGCCATTATCGCCTCGAATACTCGGGTGCGATGGTTGCTTACCAGTGGGAGCATGTCCCGACGGGCATACAACAATTCAAAATTCTGACGAACGTTCTGGGCCAGCATCGGCTCCATGCAGCGTAGCAGATGGAGGAGCACCACATTGTGTGCCGCTTCGGTGACGGCAATCTGGTACTGGACGACGGCATCGGACTCGGCGTCTAAATCGCCGGACTGCTGTGCCCGTTCAATGGCCTGATGCAGCTCGCGGATACGCACGCGGTCTTCATCAGTGCTGCGAAGGGCGGCGTAATAAGCCGCAATACCTTCAAGCGCGTGACGGGTCTCTAGCAGGTCAAACTGGGATTCAGGGTGGTCAGAGAGAAGTTCTACCAGCGGATCGCTGAAGCTCTGCCACAGGCTATTTTGCACAAAGGTTCCGCCGCCCTGGCGACGAAGCAGCAAGCCCTTCGCTTCGAGACGTTGGATCGCCTCACGCAGAGAGGGGCGGGAAACGTCGAACTGTTTTGCCAGTTCGCGTTCAGGCGGAAGTTTCTCACCTGGGCGCAGTGTCCCTTCGAGAATTAAAAACTCCAGCTGCTGCTCAATCACATCAGATAGTTTTGGTTGGCGAATTTTGCTGTAGGCCATATTCCCTGTCTTACGCCTTTTTGCCCGGAGTCAATTGGTCTTACCAATTTCAAGTTCGTATCGCTAAAGTAACAAAGTATTCACCTTCTGTCCATATTGGTTTTGATTGAAATCAGTAAACCCTGCACATTTTAACAACCCTACAGAAATAACATTTCAAAAATGTAACTTCACACAAATGAATTGATTACCCACAAAGAGGCAGTTTTAACCATAATGAAACGAGGGATTTTGCAATCTGAAGCGATTCAACAACGCAAATAATGAAAATTCGCCCACTTACGGGGCATTTCTATTCTATAGGTTGGGGTAGGTACGGATAACGGGACAATTTACAAATGCTTTCTTTTTATTCAACTCGTCATCACCCCTTCATAAAGCAGGTGCATTCGCTCGCACTTATCACTATTCTGGCGTCAACGGAAGTCATCTCCGATTATTTCGGTAATATTAACCGTAAAGAAATAAATACAGAAAATGGACTTTCATAATTACACACGCACAGCGTGAACATAACAACCACACACGAGGTTTCATAATGGAAGGTCAACAGCACGGCGATCAGCTAAAGCGCGGCCTTAAAAACCGCCACATACAGCTCATCGCATTGGGCGGTGCTATCGGTACCGGCCTGTTTCTGGGAAGCGCATCCGTTATTCAGTCAGCCGGTCCGGGCATTATTTTGGGTTACGCTATCGCGGGTTTCATTGCCTTTCTGATCATGCGTCAACTGGGCGAAATGGTGGTGGAAGAGCCTGTAGCCGGTTCGTTCAGCCACTTTGCCTATAAATACTGGGGCAGTTTTGCCGGTTTTGCATCAGGCTGGAACTACTGGGTTCTGTACGTTCTGGTGGCGATGGCCGAGCTGACCGCCGTCGGGAAATACATCCAGTTCTGGTACCCGGAAATCCCAACCTGGGTTTCTGCTGCGGTGTTCTTCATTATCATCAACGCCATTAACCTGACCAACGTAAAAGTGTTCGGTGAAATGGAGTTCTGGTTTGCCATCATCAAGGTGATTGCCGTTGTGGCGATGATCATCTTCGGCGGCTGGCTGCTGTTCAGCGGCAACGGCGGCCCGCAGGCCACGGTGCGCAATCTCTGGGAGCAAGGCGGGTTCCTGCCTCACGGTATGACTGGCCTGGTGATGATGATGGCGATCATCATGTTCTCCTTTGGCGGTCTGGAACTGGTGGGGATCACCGCCGCAGAAGCGGATAACCCGGAGCAGAGCATCCCGAAAGCCACCAACCAGGTTATCTACCGTATTCTGATCTTCTATGTGGGCTCACTGGCGGTTCTGCTCTCCCTGCTGCCGTGGACGCGCGTCACCGCTGACACCAGCCCGTTTGTCCTGATCTTCCACGAACTGGGCGATACCTTCGTGGCCAACGCGCTCAATATCGTCGTCCTGACAGCGGCACTTTCCGTTTACAACAGCTGCGTATACTGCAACAGCCGTATGTTGTTTGGTCTGGCTCAGCAAGGTAACGCGCCGAAGGCGCTGCTCAACATCGATAAACGTGGCGTGCCGGTGAACACCATTATCGTGTCGGCCATTGTTACCGCGCTATGCGTGCTGATTAACTACCTGGCACCGGAATCCGCCTTTGGCCTGCTGATGGCACTGGTCGTTTCTGCTCTGGTGATTAACTGGGCGATGATCAGCCTGGCGCACATCAAGTTCCGCCGCGCCAAGCAACAGCAAGGCGTGACCACCCGCTTCCCTGCCCTGTTTTATCCACTGGGTAACTGGGTTTGCCTGCTGTTCATGGCAGCGGTTCTGGTCATCATGTTGATTACCCCGGGTATGGCGATTTCCGTTTACCTGATCCCGGTCTGGATTGCGGTGCTCGGCGTGGGTTATCTGGTTAAACAGAAAAACCAAAACGCGGTGAAAGCCCACTAATCTCCCTCCCCTGTGCCCGCGAATGTGGGTACAGGGTGTTGTTACCTCCCTCACAAATTCACGCCAACAGCTCATTTATCCATATCACCGCCTCTATACTGCAACGCATATATTCGCGTGCCAGCGTTTAATTCTCTCCATACCGTAACCCGGAGAGCTGCCAATGGATAACAACAGACTGTCAGTAAAAGAAAAGATCGGCTATGGGATGGGCGATGCAGGATGCAACATCATCTTCGGTGCCATCATGTTGTTTGTTAACTATTTTTATACGGATATTTTTGGCCTGGCACCTGCACTTGTAGGTGTGCTTCTGCTTTCAGTTCGTGTGATTGACGCCGTCACTGACCCCATCATGGGGGCAATTGCCGACCGGACCCGCAGTAAATATGGCCGCTTTCGACCCTGGCTGCTGTGGATTGCCCTCCCCTATGCCCTGTTCAGCATTCTGATGTTCACCACGCCAGAGTGGAGTTATAACAGCAAAGTTATCTATGCCTTTGTCACCTACTTCCTGCTCTCGCTGACCTATACGGCCATCAACATTCCGTACTGCTCGCTGGGTGGCGTAATCACCAACGATCCGAAAGAGCGTGTGGCGTGCCAGTCTTACCGGTTTGTCATGGTGGGCATTGCCACACTGTTGCTTTCACTCACGCTGCTACCAATGGCAGACTGGTTTGGAGGAGAGAACAAAGCCAAAGGCTACCAGATGGCGATGACCGTGCTGGCGCTGATTGGCACCTGTATGTTCCTGTTCTGCTTCGCCACCGTGCGCGAGCGCGTGCGTCCGACGGTACAGACTCACGATGAGCTGAAAAACGATCTCAAAGACGTGTGGAAGAACGATCAGTGGGTGCGCATTCTGCTGTTGACGTTGTGCAACGTCTGCCCGGGCTTTATTCGCATGGCGGCAACCATGTATTACGTCACCTGGGTGATGGGTCAGAGTACGCATTTCGCCACGCTGTTTATCAGCCTCGGTGTGGTGGGGATGATGCTCGGCAGTATGCTGGCAAAAGTGCTGACCGACCGCTGGTGTAAGCTGAAAGTGTTCTTCTGGACCAACATTGTGCTGGCGATTTTCTCCTGCGCGTTCTACTTCTTCGACCCGAAAGCCACAGTCACCATTGTGGTGCTCTACTTCCTGTTGAACATCCTGCACCAAATCCCGTCGCCACTGCACTGGTCGCTGATGGCGGATGTCGATGACTATGGTGAGTGGAAAACCGGGAAACGAATTACCGGGATCAGCTTCTCCGGCAACATCTTCTTCCTCAAGCTGGGGCTGGCAATTGCCGGTGCAATGGTTGGCTTCCTGCTCTCCTGGTACGGTTACGACGCCGGTGCGAAAGCGCAAAGTGCGGATGCCATCAACGGGATCGTGCTGCTGTTTACCGTTATTCCGGGTGTGGGCTACCTCATCACGGCGGGCGTGGTGCGTCTGCTGAAGGTAGATCGCGAGACCATGAAACAGATTCAGGATGACCTGGAAAAGCGTCGCACTAACTACCGCGAACTCAATGATTACCAGGCGGCGTTAAGAACAGAACCTAAAGGAGCACCACATGCATAGCTGGCCAAACCCGTTCATCGAACAACGCGCCGATCCGTATATTCTTTTTCACGAAGGGTATTACTACTTTATCGCCTCGGTTCCTGAATATGACCGCCTGGCGCTCCGCCGTGCCGGTTCGCTGGACGGACTACGACGTGCCGACGAGGTGGTCGTATGGCGTAAACCTGACACCGGCCCAATGAGCCAGCTTATCTGGGCACCGGAACTGCATCATATCGACGGCAAGTGGTACATCTATTTTGCGGCCACACACACCCAGGCACTCGACACGCTCGGGATGTTCCAGCACCGCATGTTTGCTCTGGAATGCGCCGACAGCGACCCACTCACCGGCAAGTGGATGGAAAAAGGGCAAATCCAGACGCCGTTCGACACCTTTGCACTGGACGCCACCACCTTTATACACCAGGGCAAACGCTGGTACCTGTGGGCGCAAAAAACCCCGGATATCGCCGGTAACTCCAACCTCTATCTCTGTGAAATGGAGAACCCCTGGACGCTTAAAGGCGAACCGGTGATGCTCAGTAAACCGGAGTATGACTGGGAGTGCCGCGGTTTTTGGGTCAACGAAGGTCCGGCGGTGCTGATGCATGGTGACAAACTGTTTATCAGCTACTCCGCCAGCGCGACCGATGAGAACTACTGCATGGGGTTACTGTGGATAGACAGGAACGCCGACCCGCAAAACCCGGCAAACTGGCATAAAACCTCACACCCGGTATTTGTGACCAGCGACGAAAACCGCCAGTATGGACCAGGCCATAACAGCTTCACTCAAACGCCGGAAGGGGAAGATGTGCTGGTGTATCACGCACGTCACTACACTGAAATTGAGGGTGACCCGCTTTACGATCCGAATCGCCATACCCGCCTGAAGCTCATCCACTGGGATGAAAACGGGATGCCTGATTTTGGCATCCCACCTGCTGATACGCTTTAACCGCTACGGCGCGCTGGCTTAAACCAGCGTGCCGTAAATGGTCAGCAGCGCCACCACAACCACCACGACAAACGATGTTTTCTTCGCCATCGAGACGGCAGATTTTGGTGTTTCAATCTTGTCGGTATGCGGCTCGCGCGCCAGAGAGAACTGCGCCAGGCGCGTTAACACCTGGTATTGCGACGTATGGCGGTCGGTAAGGGACACGAACCACGCGGGCAGCGCTTTTTCACCGTGACCAATTAGCGCGTACACCACACCAACCAGGCGTACCGGAAGCCAGTCAAGCACATGCAGAATGGCATCAATACCGGCCTGCAGGCGCTCATGCGGCGTAAGATAACGGGCAAGCCAGGTCTGCCAGGCGCGCAGGAAGGCGTACCCCATCAGCAAAACCGGTCCCCACGGGCCGCCCACCACGAACCAGAACAGCGGTGCAAGGTAGAAGCGGAAGTTAATCCACAGCAGGGCATTTTGCAGCTCACGCAGAAACTCACGTTCATTGCAGTCCGGCGGGACGCCGTGGATCATGGTTAACTCACTCGCCATTGCGCTACGCGCATGGGCATCATCATGGGATGCGGCTTTCAGATACGCGTGGTAGTGCAAACGAACCTTGCCCGCCCCAATGCACAACACGCCGAGCAGGATCCACAACACCAGCAACGGCACGTTGAAAAAGAGGCCATGAAGTGACCGCAATAGCAGGAACGTAATGGCCATTACACCTGCGGTCATCAGCAACGTACGCAGCATGGAAAAATGCGTAATCCGGCGGAAAAGCACCTCCAGCCGGTGATCCAGTTGCCAGTGCTCACCGAGTTTGAACAGACGTTCAGCGATGATAACCAACAGCATGGTAAACAACGTCATGTTATCTCCTTACTCAGACGAAGCGCTCAGCAAGGCGCGAAACCGGGCCCAGTCAAACGCCGGACCGGGGTCGGTTTTTCTTGCTGGGGCGATATCACTGTGCCCCGTTATGTTCTCAGCAATGGCGGGGTACAACCCAATCAATGCACGTGTCACACACACCAGTTGCTGATACTGTGCATCGGTGTAGGGCGTCGTGTCAGTACCTTCCAGTTCAATTCCAATGGAGAAATCATTGCAGCGCTCGCGTCCCTGATAAACCGATACACCCGCATGCCAGGCGCGCTTATCAAAAGGAACATACTGAACAACTTCACCATCGCGACGGATCAGACAGTGAGCCGACACGCGCAGATGCGCAATTTCAGCAAAAAAAGGATGGGCATTGGGATCTATCGTTCCCGTGAATAGCGCATCGATCCACGGGCCACCAAACTCACCTGGCGGGAGACTAATATTATGAACCACCAGCAGTGTGGGCTTTTCATCCTCCGGGCGGCAATCGTGGTGCGGCGAGGGCACATGCCGCGCATCCACCAGCCATCCGTTTTCTAACAACATGCTGGAACTCCTTATGTATGGTGCTGTTACTCGGTTCAGAGTAGCATGTTTCAATATTATGATTCGTTACCAATTTGGAGTTTTATCATGCCGCCTCGCCGCTACAACCCCGACCACCGACGTGAAGCGCTTCTGGAACGTATTAATATGGATATTCCGGCAAGCGTTGCCCATGCTCTGAAAGAAGATCTGGGCGGTGACGTTAACGCCGACAAAGATATTACCGCACAATTATTGCCAAAAGAGACACACTCGCACGCCGTGATTATCACCCGCGAAGACGGCGTTTTTTGTGGTAAGCGCTGGGTTGAAGAGGTCTTTACTCAACTGGCCGGCGACGATGTACAAATCACCTGGCATGTCGCTGATGGCGATATCGTTAAGGCAAATCAACCGCTGTTCGAGCTGGATGGCCCATCCCGTGTGCTGCTCACCGGTGAACGTACCGCCCTCAACTTTGTGCAAACCTTGTCGGGCGTGGCCAGCGAAGTACGTCGCTATGTTGACCTGCTGGTTGGTACCCGCACACAGTTGCTGGACACCCGCAAAACGCTGCCGGGCCTGCGCACTGCGCTGAAGTACGCGGTATTATGCGGCGGCGGTGCAAACCATCGTCTGGGGTTATCCGACGCCTTCCTGATTAAAGAGAATCACATCATTGCTTCTGGCTCTGTACGTCAGGCAGTGGAGAAAGCGTTCTGGCTCCACCCGGATGTGCCGGTCGAAGTGGAAGTCGAAAACCTGGAAGAGCTGGAGCAGGCCATTAAGGCCGGAGCCGATATCATCATGCTGGATAACTTTGAAACCGGGCAGATGCGCGAGGCGGTAAAACGCAACAATGGCCGGGCCCAGCTGGAAGTATCCGGTAACGTTACATTCGAAACCATCCGTGAGTTCGCGGAAACCGGCGTCGATTACATCTCCGTCGGTGCGCTCACCAAACACGTACGTGCCCTCGACCTCTCAATGCGTTTCAAATAATAGTGCTTCCCCTCTCCGCCCGGAGAGGGGAAACGTCAGGCCCGCTCGCAAATCTGCTGTTCGTCTCTGCAACCCTGAGCTAAATCCCTGAAAGCCCCTTCACATTCCCTCTTTTGCCTCTCGTTTCTGCCCCTTTGTGCTGCCAGAGTAGCGCCACTTAACCAAAGGAGCTGACATGAACAGACAACAAGGATTTACGCTCATTGAGTTGATGGTGATTAGTGTAGTTATTATATAGTAAAATTTGTGATCACTAACCGTTTGAAAGATAAGTTATATCCTCCGCTTGAAGGCTTCATCCATCAGGTATATAAGATTAATACTAATTAGACATTACTAAATGATGTCTTCTCTATAACACCTTCAGTTGAAGGTAAAAAACGGAAAAAGAAACTTTAAGGAGATAAGTTTGAAAATTCTTTCGAACCATCGTGCTACACCTGAACAGCTGCCAATAGTCAGTCGGAATACAGCAGGCATAGTCGTTATCAGGGGTGCCGCAGGTAGTGGTAAAACCACAAGTGCTTTACTTAGACTCACAGCAATAGTCAATGCGTTAACATATCGAAGAAATCTTAACAATGACAATACACCTATCAAAACATTAGTGCTGTCATTTAACCGAACCCTTGCCGGATATATTGAGGGGCTAATTGATGACAGCATCCAAGCTAAAGCTATCCCAGTAGAGGTTGAAAATGATACATTTTCTAATTGGGCTCGAAGGCACCTCAATACACCTTTGATTAAGGATACAACTCGAGATTCTTATCTTTTAAATAAATGTTTAACACTTGGGCTTGATTTAAATTTTGTACTCGATGAAATAGACTATTTTCGAGGCAGATTCCGCCATCACGAATTAGATAATTACCTAACAGTTGAGAGAACTGGTAGAGGATTGTCGCCACAAGTAACAAGACAGACTCGCCAGCGTTTAATTGATATTGTTCGCTCCTATGTACAATATCTTGAAGAGCATCAGTTAGACGATTGGCATACTCAGTGCGAGAAAATGATCTCTCATGAATGTCTGGGGTATGACATAATTGTCGTTGATGAAACGCAAGATTTTTCAGCCAATCAAATTAGAGCAATATTAAAACATCTTACGGATGATTATTACTTAACGTTTGTAATTGATACTATACAGCGATTATACCCGCGAGGCTTCACATGGGTAGAAACTGGATTAGATATGCGTAATGCGGCCTATTTCAGATTAGGTGAAAATCATAGAAACACAGTAGAAATTGCTGCATTTGCTGCGTCTATTACCCATGGATTAACAATCGATGATGATGGAAGCATTAGCGACTTTACAAGAGCTACAAGGCATGGGCCAAAACCAGTTGTGTGCAAAGGGCTATACTCGCAACAAGTAAGATATGCCATTGATTACATTCAAAGGAATGTTAACCTTGCAAATGAATCTGTCGCATTTCTTAAACCTAAAGGTGGGCAATGGTTTGAAGAAATTCAAAAACAGCTTACACGTCATGGACTTCCTTATGTAACCATAACTAAAAATAAAGTTTGGTCAAGAGGACCTGAAAATATTGCATTGTCCACAATGAATTCAGCTAAAGGTCTTGAATTTGATCATGTTATAATTTTAGGCCTAAGCGATGCAAATATGCAGCATCAACAAGATGAAAATGATGATAAATTACAGCAATTAAGAAGATTGCTTGCAATGGCTATCAGTCGAGCCAGAGAGTCTGTAGTTATCGGATATAAAGAATCGGAAAAATCAGATTTGGTTGACTATTTTACCCGTGGTACTTTCGATGAGGTAGATTTATAAATGGACATTGAACAATTTATATTTGAGAAAGGGATCTCAGAAATCCTGCACTTTACGACTGAAAGAGGTTTAACGGGTTGTGCAGGCACAGGTTTAGTTTTATCTCGCAAAGCTTTAAACGAAGAACAATTTCTTAGTTATATTGCATCACCTGTATCAAGTGAGAGAAAAGAAGCACAGGATACATTCAACAAAGATGAAGATTGGTTAGATTATATAAACCTTTCCATAAGTGAAATAAACACAAGTTATTTTAATGCAGCCAGAAATTGGTTTAGAGGTGAAGACAGATGGTGGTGTATAATGGCTTTTGATCCCATTATCCTAACTCACCCAAAGGTATATTTTACAACTACTAATAATATCTATACTTCCGTAATACGAACACCAGGTTGTGCAGGACTTCAATCTATGTTTGTGGAAACAATCACTCGATGGAGAGGAAAGACAGTTAGTAGAAATGGAAGACAGCAAAGATTAACCACCTGCGAACAGGCTGAAGTTCTGTATCCTAATCCTCTTGATATGAAATTCCTTAGAAGCGTTTACGTACAAAACCAAGAGCAGGCTGCATCTATACATGGGACACTGAGGAGCTTTGGTTTTCTTTCTGTAAATGTTATTATTTGTCCAGAAAAATTTTTAGGTGTGCCTAACACATTCTAAGAGGGAAAAATGAACTCACTCAGAAAACAAAAAGTCATAAATTCCGCACTGTGGGCCGCCGCTGGTGATGCTATTGGCTGGATTTCTGAACTTACCGACGAAAGTGGCTTAAAGCGAAGGATTAATGATTCCTACCTCCTCAAGCCTGTCAGCTGGAACAGAAAAATTGGAGGTTACTCAGGAGTAACGGTAAGCCTCCCAGCAGGGACATACTCAGATGATACACAATTAAGATTAGCCGTATCGAGATCTATAAGAAGTAATGGTGAATTTGACACGGAGTCATTTGCAAAAATAGAACTTCCTGTGTGGTTATCTTATGCTTTAGGTGCTGGCAGAGCAACCAAATTAGCCGCTACAAACCTCATGCGTAAAGATACAAATTGGTTTTCTAATTTCTATAAAGTTAACGGGATTGATTACACAAACTCAGGTGGAAATGGAACCGCCATGAGAATACAACCTCATGTATGGAGTTGTAAAAACATCTTAGAAAGAAAATATGTTGCATCAGTAATCAAAGATTCGTTAGTGACTCATGGTCATGTATTAGCAGTGTGTGGAGCCCTATTACATGCTGATACTTTACAGTACGCTTTAATAAATGGAAAACCTGCTGGCCCTACAGAAATCAATGGTTTTATTGATAACTTCACTGCTATCCCTCAAATTATTAACGAGATCTACGAGTTAAATAATTTCTGGCTTCCTAACTGGGAGATTATTTCAGGGAAAAAACTGCAAGAAGAAGTAGAGAGAGTTCGCATTGAATCAAAAGCATATCTATCAAAATCTCTGAATGCAGCTAAAGAATATAATGACCTCTCTGATAAATACAAATCAGTAATTGATGCACTTGAATGCAACAAAGAATCAAGGAGAGGTACTGCAACTAATACAGCAATTGCGAGTGCCTTGCTTTGTCATTTTTATAAAAACGCAAACCCATACGAAGCAATTATTTCATGTGTCAATTTATTAGGCACTGATACAGATTCAATTGGAAGTATGGCAGGAGCTATATTGGGATGTTACAGTAGCCTTCCTGAATGGGACATTCAAGATAGCAAATATATTATTAGCGAAGCCAGTAGATTAAGTGATATAGCGGAAGGAATTCCAACTGTAAACTTTGACTACCCTAATATAAACAAATGGCAATCGCCACAAACGCAAAGCGATACATTAGTCAAAAATAAGGATGGCATTTACCATATTATTGGATTGGGTAAAGTCACCTTATCAAAATCTGGTGGTTGGAAGAATAAAAATTATGAGTGGCAATGGATGCAACTCGAATATGGTCAGACTATTTTAGTAAAGAGTAAAATAGGCGATATCAAATTCGCTGAACCTACTCAACTTCGCCAAAATGATTTGACTCTAAAAAATGATATCCAGTCAGAACAAATGGCTATATCAAAAGAGCCTGAACAACAAACAGAGGTCAAAAAAGTTGTACAACCTGTTACAAGTTCATATAAGTATGAACAAAACAGTTTTAATTATGATTATGCCGACTCTGATAATTTAGATCTCGATGAGATAACTACAAACTTAATCAAAAACGGTTTTAGTGAACGTGAAGTAGGTCATTATCTTATAAGGCTTGCTGATAAAAAAGGTCTCGATTCCTGTATAGCATTTGCAGCAATCATTGGTAAGGCTTTTATCACAAGAAAGAAAAAGCAATAGTCTATATAACGGCCTAAAGCAACAAGTTTTGGGCCTTTTTCTATAAGCAATGATTAATATCTTACATAAGTTTTATCAATTCCTTTAAAAGGCACATGCATTTCCGCTAATACATACTTGGCATGAATCTATTTAAATGAGTATGTTTCTTACACTTCCCTATGGTTCCCGACATGTATACCCCAAGCAGACTTACAATTTGCCTTTGTATATTGGTTCACTAAATCTATTTTACAACTTAAAAAGGACCAAATATAATGAACCATGTAAAACGAACTGAAGGAAGATACAATGCGTATTTGGGGCTATTTAAGGGCTTCAACCCAAGAACAAAATGCTTTACGAGGGAAAGTGGAACTTGATGAATTCGTAAGCACACATGGTATGAAAGTCTCAAAATACTTTATCGAGAATGTATCTGGTGCAACGTTGCAACGTCCTCAACTATTTCAATTACTCGATATTGCAGAATCGGGCGATGTACTTCTATGTGAACAGGTAGACCGCCTGGCCAGGCTGACTACCAATGATTGGAAAACTCTTCGCACACTCATCGAGTCAAAAGGAATTCGAGTAGTATCGTTAGATCTTCCAACCAGCCACCAATTATTGAAAGGAAGTACTGATTCACTAACTTCTCGAATGTTCGAATCAATGAATACGATGATGTTAGATTTTCTGGCAGCATTCGCCCGTAAGGATTATGAAGATCGCAGACGTCGCCAAAAACAAGGAATTGACAAAGCTAAAAGTGAAGGAAAGTACAAAGGCCGTCCTGTAGATGAAAATCTCAGAAAGAAGGTTAAGGAATTGCTTTCAGATGGTAAAAGCTGGAATCGAATTCAGGAGTTGTTGGGTTGTTCAAGAGCTACTATTTCTAAAGTTTCAAAGCTACAAACAGATGAAATAAGAGATAAGCTATGATTCATAGTTATTTCAGTGAGACCGAACTCTTACTCCATAGAGTAATGCACATGTACTTTGATGAAAAAACGGATGATTATTTAATATTTGGTATACTTCTTTGTGAATGGAACGATGAAAATACTGCAAGAATTATTAATAGCGGGTTCCCACCAGCCCTGACGCATCGATGGCAATAAAAAAGGTAGCCTACGCTACCTTTTAACATCAACCACCAAGATTTGTACTATTCCTTAGTCGATAAAGATCTAATGTTTTATCGCGGATGATATTCATTTTGCTTTCAGCCGCAATTAAACTCCAGATAGTACCCTCTTCTTTTTGATAAAAAGCCTCAATTCCTTTATTATACAAATCTCTGTATTTTATCCATTGCCTTTGTGAATCTCTTAGGGTTGTACGCACATTTTCAGGCTGATCTTTCATTAGCAGTTTGTACTGATTCCCAAGCTCAGTATCCCAAGCTGTAGTAGCTTTGATATAGCAATTCTGTGAATCAATAGTACTAACGGCATCCATTTTGCATTTTTGTAATGTACTATCAATATTTTGCTTCAGTTCTTCAGCAGAGGCTGATAAACACAATAGTAAGCTTGAACTTATAACCACCGCTTTGAAATACATAATACTGAACCCATTTCAATTATCAGTTTGTACTGTAACACGATGTTCTATCTCGTTAAGATGAGCTATACCACAATTTTCTAATTGAGAACGGGCAAATCTAATATCATTGCTGGTTCTCTGGATATCTGGATCGGTTGTAGGACTCCTCCCCCCTGCAAATGGCGAAATACCCGACCGGGTTAAAGAATCAGAGGTTTCATTCCAGTACTCAATGGCTTGCTCAGACGCTGCATTAGCAGCTAACAATCGATTGAATTCACGTGAGCATGACTTCTTTTGAATAGCAATGTAATCATCGACCCAAACACCATGTTGCTTGTAGATATTTTCAGCTACTAAGTACTTACCACTACTCTTGTCGAGACTATTAATCTTACTTTCGATGTAGTCTTTGTTCTTTTTTTCTAATGCTACAGCGGCGGCATGTTTATCGGCTAATTTCATTGACTCATCTTGCTTAGCTTTAACCTCAATCCACTTTTCTCTGTTAAAGATCCCGGCACTCTTCGCTTCAGAGAATTGATCTTCGATCATAAAACCAAGATTCTTTCCTTGCAGATTCATCATATGAACATTAGCTTGCCCAGCTATTAATAATAAAATTACAATAATGACAGGTAGAAGAAAGTTATTAAAAAACTTTGGAAGTTTTTGTATTAATGCGGGGTAATTTTCTTGCACAGATGGAATGGCTATAATTGACCACCAAAATGAAATGATCATAACCATACTCCAAAATGCTAAAGTAACTAATGCAAGTAATACTGTAGCAAATGACATCCCTGGTTCATTGAATGTACTAAAATAACTATAAACCATGAACACCATGATTAAGCCGAATCCCATATAAACAAAAAACTGTATTTTCTTCATTTTTATTTTCCCTTATTATTTTAATACTCGTTTTATATTACCGAGAGAGTCAACTTCTACTCTGACAAGTTTTCTACATGCTCCGCACGAACCTACACCTGTACCACTGCTTTTTATTCCGGTGTTAACTGTCGTAGTACTTCCACAATGCGGACAAACCACTGTATATGTTGCGTATGCCACAATTTATTCCTCACTATTGCTGTAACGTTCTGGCCAGATTTCTTCTCGGGTCACCCCAATATAATCGGCAATAATCTGCTCACCTTTTGGCCAATGTCTCTCAAGGGCGTTGTATAGCGTTCGTTCATGCAAGCCGTTGTCTCGGGACAACTTAGCCAACGAGCTACCTCTTTTGCGTATAGCTGCAAGCACATCGGCTCGATGCCAGTTTCGAGTACTGGCATTTGATTCCTTTTTTTGAGATCCTTCTTGTTTATGATTCTTCATTATGATCACTCATTACTTAATCATGAACATGATTGATCAATAAAATGAACAAGTCAAATCGAATTAGGAATACAATTCCTTAAGTTGAATGGCGATAGAATGATCAATAAAAAGCAAAGTACTAAAGAGTTCAGTGAACGCTTAAAGCACGTCATAGCAGCACTTGGAACAACGGGTAGAGAGTTCTCAAAACGTGCGGGTATTGGCTATAGCACTGTTCACAACTACATGCACGGTTCATCAAGCCCTACACTGGATAACTTAGTACTCTTGGCAAAAGCAGGCAATGTATCTATTGAGTGGCTGGCAACAGGCCAACAATCGAGCATGGGCAGTACTGATTCAGAAGTCATATATGTACCTTTTATTGATCATGCCGACGAAATGCTGAAACTTGATGTTCAACTGCTTGATGTGAAGGATTTACACTCTCTCCGTGCTATCAAGGTCAATACCGATGTAATGACCCCTACTTTTCTTACGGGAGGAGTAATCATAATTGATACTAACGATATAAATTTAACCGATAACAAACTTGTTGTATTAAAACAGAGCGGGAATTATTTGTTTAAGAGAGTACAGGTGCTCATAGATGGAGTACGCTTATTGAGTGATAATGATAGCTATCCACCAATCGCAGTACCTTTTGAAGATATGAAAAGTATCAATGTCGTTGGTGCTGTAGTGATGATTATTAACAAAATTAATTAGCATAATTAGTACTTCCACCAATTACCGTTAACAAACCTACCCAAGGTAGTGAAAGGTGGAAGTTGTAACTATTATAGTACATGACACAATTAATTAGGAGATCATAGCAAGAGGTCGCTACAAGCCGAGATCATTACCTTCAATCCTAACGATATCTAATTGAATTAATATTTCCATTTAATGTTATTTTTTGACTGTCCCGCTTTACAAGCGAGCCAGGAATTTCACTCGATTGAATCTCACGGCGTTCGCTTCAACTCGAATATCAATTCATTGGATATTAATTTTTTGATAGGACATTTATCAAATATTGATTAGCTTTAGCAGCGTTACCCCTTGACGGGATTTCTTGGATACATTTCGATCCCCCACTGCGGGGGGAAGATACTCAAGATATACAATTAATTTGTACTTCTTGACGCTGATACTCATCAACATTTCATACAGCGAATTTTGGATACAACTATATTGTACTCAAGCGGAAGCGGGTTGCCCTGTTTCTTCCTATCGCCATTCTTTGCAACGGTCGTAGCTCATCACTACTCTTCTTATAAAAGCTGTATGAATAACTCCTATAAGCGTCTAAGTACATCTCAAATTCTGGACGGATCTATATTGTATAAATTCGTCACTGAATCTATTAGAAGTAATAGACTCCCTTATACCATTTGGTAAGGATTGGCCTTATATGTCTATCAAGGGAATCTACGGGGTATTATCCGATTCCTTTATAGTGCCACATTGCCGTGACTCCTGCGTTTTCGTCTTTTTTGTCTGGAATTTACGCTCGGGAAATTTGCACGGGTTTCATTTGCACTGCGTTCTGTTGAACAACTCATCTGCCATCTACTTGTCGATAGGGTCAGGTTTTAATTTATTATACCAAGGATAATGACGCTCTTATCATTACCCCACGACTAACGGGTACACCAACAGGATTTTAACTATACATATAGTATAGGACATAATTTAAATTCATTTCATTTTTTTCTTCTCTCCCTATAAATATCTACCGATATTTATAGGTTAGAAAAAACAAATCTAAATCATTATTTTTTGATGCTTAAAAAGCCATATTATAAGATAAGCTTCGCTAAAGAACCCGCCTTTAGGTTTGTAATAATAATCATATGTGGACTATTACTTCTTCAATAACAAAATTAAGGTTCCATTCAACAGTAAAAAAATGAGCTTTGTTTTTTACTGAGTAAAATTCATTCCAATCTACATGGATACTTCAACTACGCTCAAAAAAAACCAAGGTGCCTTCCTAACTAAGTCAATCAAATAATGCATATGCATCTTCATTACTAATCGGTTTAGAATTTAAATAATACTGTTTACTTTCAATATCGTATGTCATTATTTCATTGCCAAGTGTAACTACTAAAACTTTGTTTTCTACATATGTATTACTTAATAAAAGCCCTTCTTTAAGACTAATGGTTATCCATTGTACATCATTGCTAACATAAAATGACACCGATACTAAAACAATGTTTTTCTGTATTTTCAGTATTTGAATCTCTCTAATGATCTTTCTTATTTTTATGTTAAATTCTTGTCTAACCTCAATATTACTAACATCCATCAACTCATTATTAATTTTTTTTACTATCTCTTCATAACTAACACTAACATTCTCTAATGCTTTTATATCATCAATTTTACCTTGTAATTCCCTAACTTTTGCCTCAAGATTTTTTAGTACCTTATAATCAGTTTCACTTGGAATATCCACAGAGTCTACTGTTCTTTGGACATTTGCCAAATAGTTAGAGTAATGAATTAATTCACTACTCAAATTTTCAAGTTCTACCGCATGAGATGAATTGTTAAGACTGCCAAAATCTAAATGCCTCAAATACTTTATTAGTGTATTCTCAACGACATTATACTTGAACCCGTTAGCAACACATCGTTTGTTCCCCGCGATAGCATGAGAACATCGACCAAAGCGATTTCCATTTTCATTATTAATTAAAATATGGCCTGCCTTGCATAATCCGCAAATTAACACCCCTGAAAATAGCGTATTAGCTCTACGGTTTATTTTTTTATCACGACCTGGCTTTGTTAATCGCTGCTCAGCTCTTTTGAATTGAAGCTCAGTAATAATAGCAGGATACATCATAATCCCATCAAAATTATTGCGTAGTGTTGATTGAGTTCTATGTTTACCTGTGACTCTCTCATCTTTTAGTACTCTATGTACGCTCCAATTACTCCAAGTTTTACCATTGTATTTGTATCCTTCACTATTAAGTCTATCTCGGATATATGCCTGACCATAACCATTATTATACCATTCAAAAATGAGACGAATTGGTGCAACTCTTTCTGGTATTTCTTGGTATAGGTCATTTTCAACTTTTAACCAACCTGGGCAACGACCTGTTAAAGGAACATGTTTTTTTACTGTTTTTTCAAAACGTTCATCCCAATTTTTAATTGAAAGCTTTTGCTTTCTGAGTGATTCTTTATGGCTACGAGTTAATCCTGCTGATATTTGATTTAAGTCACTACATCTATGATGTACTGTCTCTGTATCAATTTCATGTACATCACACCCTTTATTAATCAAACCTAAAAAGAGTTCAGCTGCTTCATTGGGATTTGCTCTTGAAAACCGATCTATGTTTTCAATAATCAATACAGCATTTTTGATCTTTCCGCTTTTATAATCAGCTATAAAGGAATGAAGTACAGATCCTTTTTCAATATTTTTCCCACTAAAACCACTAACTCCTTCAGCTTTTAAGAATACTATATTGTCAACATTTAATTCGTACCCTAAACCATCCTTGTCCTCATATTCTTCGACATAAGTCGTTAGCAAGGCTTGCTGACGACTCATACCAAATCCACCTTTCTCAGTCTTTTGGCGTCCTGAACTTACACGGCAATAGCAGAAGGCTGTTTTGATACCCATGATGAAAAATCCTTCAAATTTTTTACTATATAATAACACGTATAATGGTGGTGATCGGCATTATTGCCATCCTGAGCGCCATTGGCGTGCCCGCATACCAGAACTATCTGCGCAAAGCGGCATTGACCGACATGCTGCAAACCTTCATCCCGTATCGTACTGCCATTGAGCTTTGCGCACTGGATCATGGCGGTGTGGAAAGCTGTGACGGAGGCAGTAATGGCATCCCTTCTCCCACAACTACACGCTATGTCTCAGGAATGAGTGTGGTGAAAGGCATCGTGATATTAACGGGCCAGGAAAGTCTGAATGGGCTTGACGTGGTCATGACGCCGCAATGGAACGATGGCAACGGCATGACGGGCTGGACGCGTGACTGCACTATCAGTAACGACAGCGCGCTCAAACAGGCCTGTGAAGACGTCTTCCGCTTCGACAATAACTGACAGGAGGGATGATGAATTCAGAACAACTCGTCGCTCTGTGCCAGCGTCATCACGCCGTACTACTGACCAGCGATACCGACATGATTAACATTGCCGTGGTGGGAAACCCCGGCACCGAACTGATGGAAGCCCTGCGCTTCGCGACCCAAAAACGCATTGATATCGAGTGCTGGAGTATTGAGCGCATGGAAAAACACCGGCAGATGACCTCACACACACATCTGCCCGTCGTACCAGACTCACGCTCAGCGGTGGATATCCTCAACCACACGCTACAGCTGGCAATAAACCAGCGCGCATCCGACATCCACATCGAACCCATGGAGCACGCCTGCCAGATCCGCTTACGTATTGACGGCGTGCTGTGCCCACAACCACCACTCTCCGCAACGCTGGCGACCATGCTCAGCGCGCGCTTAAAAGTATTGGGTAATCTGGATATTGCGGAACGCCGCTTACCCCAGGATGGGCAGTTTACGGTTGAACTGGCAAACGAGCCGGTCTCTTTCCGCATCGCCACGCTTCCCTGTAGCGGTGGTGAGAAAATTGTGCTGCGCCTGCTTCATCAGGTTCAACAGGCGCTGGAACCTGGAAAGCTGGGGATGAGAGCAGAGCAACTGGCCTGCTTTACCGGGGTGCTCCATAACCCTCAGGGGCTGATTCTGGTCACGGGACCTACCGGCAGCGGCAAAACCGTGACGTTATACAGCGCGTTGCAGGCGCGAAACACCCCGGACGTCAACATCTGCAGTGTGGAAGATCCGATTGAGATCCCACTGGCAGGGTTGAACCAGACGCAGATTAACCCACGTGCGGGCTTAACCTTTCAGAGCGTACTGAGGGCACTTCTGCGCCAGGATCCCGACATTATCATGGTGGGTGAAATTCGCGACGGTGAAACGGCAGAAATCGCCATCAACGCCGCACAGACCGGGCACCTGGTGCTGTCAACGCTGCACACCAACTCAACGGCAGAAGCCCTGGTTCGCCTGCAACAAATGGGGGTTGCTCGCTGGATGCTCTCCTCTGCGTTATCACTGGTGATTACCCAGCGGCTGGTACGTCGTCTGTGTCCACATTGCCGACAGGAAACCAGCGACCACACAGAATTACCGCGTGCAGTATGGCCCCGCCCGCTCCCGCGCTGGCAGCCTGCAGGTTGCGATCGCTGCTATCACGGGTTTTATGGCCGCGTCGCCATTTTTGAAGTGCTCGCCATCGACAACACACTCCGGCAGGCCATTGCCAGCGGGGCGGCGACAGAGGTGATAGAAGCCAGCGCCCGACAGGCGGGAATGACATCTTTATTTGAACATGGCTGCATGGCCGTTGAGCAAGGGCTGACCACGCTCGAAGAGCTGCTGCGCGTACTGGGAATGCCCGATGGCATCTAATCATCTCTGGCGCTGGCGCGCGCTTTCTCTTGAAGGAGAACCCCAGAACGGGACTCTTTTAGCCCCTGACCGTGAAGCGGCCTTCGCCAGATTGATGAACAAAGGGCTACACCCTCTGACGCTCACCCGGTGCTCACAGGGGCAACGCTGGCGATCCCATCACTGCTACGAGATGTTCCGCCAGCTCGCCACACTTTTGCAGGCGGGTCTGACGTTATCTCACAGCCTGCAAATGCTGGCAGACCAGCATCCGGTACAACAATGGCAGGCGTTGCTGCAAAGCATCGCCGATGATCTTAGCGAAGGGTGCAATTTCTCAGAGGCACTGCAAAAATGGCCTGCGGTATTTAACCCGCTTTATGTTTCTATGGTGAAAACAGGCGAGCTGACGGGAAAACTGGAAGCGTGCTGTCGCCAGCTTGCCCGGCAACAAAAATCTCAGCAGCAACTCAGTGCGAAAGTGAAAAAGGCACTGCGCTACCCGATGATCATCCTGACGCTGGCAGTCCTCGTCGTGCTGGCAATGGTTACGCTGGTCTTACCGGAATTTGCCGCGATCTACAGGACGTTTAACACGCCGCTTCCCCTGCTGACGCAGATGGTCATGGAGTTGGCAGCCTTTATACAGTCCTACGCCATCGCCCTGTTCATGGCACTGCTTCTGCCAGTTGCCATCGCATATAGCCTGCGGCGACATCCTCGCTGGCAGCGAACGCTGTTGCTCATCCCCGTTCTGGGCGCGCTGGCAAGAGGGCAAAAACTGGGGCAAATATTTACCGTGCTGTCACTCACGCAGCAGGCTGGTATTGCATTTTTACAGGGACTGGAGAGTGCAGAAGACGCCGTTGAGAGCCAGTACTGGCAAGAGAAACTGCGGAACATTCGGGAAGATATCGAAAAGGGTATGCCCGTCTGGTCATCATTCCAGAAGGCGGCAGTCTTTACACCGTTGTGTATTCAACTGGTGCGAACAGGTGAAATATCAGGAGCGCTCGACGTCATGCTGGAGAACCTTGCTCGTCACCACACCGAGCAAACCTTTCAGCTGGCCGATAGCCTGGCGGCGCTCCTGGAACCTTTACTTCTGATAGTGACGGGCGTCATCATCGGCACGCTGGTCGTGGCGATGTATCTGCCGATTTTCCATCTGGGGGATGCGATGAGTGTGGGATAGCGCTGGCGCACGAACATACCCTGAATAATGACGGGGATATGCGCCAGCGAAAGCCATTACAGGCTATTGAATACGCGGTTTTCCTGCTCCTGAACTCGGATAAATGTCGTGCGTTTAGTCAGCTCTTTCAGGCGGGATGCACCAACGTAGGTACAGGCAGAACGCAGACCGCCGAGAATGTCGAGTGCCGTATTATCCACCGGGCCACGCAGAGGCAGCTTCACGGTTTTACCTTCTGCCGCGCGGTATTTTGCCACGCCACCAACGTGACGGGTCATCGCGGATTCAGAGCTCATGCCGTAGAACAGCATAAATTTCTCGCCATTCTCTTCAACCACGGTACCACCGCTCTCTTCGTGCCCTGCCAGCATTCCGCCGAGCATCACAAAGTCTGCGCCGCCGCCAAAGGCTTTAGCAACATCACCCGGCATAGTACAACCGCCGTCACTGATGATCTGACCGCCCAGACCATGCGCGGCATCGGCACACTCAATCACGGCAGACAGCTGCGGGTAACCCACACCGGTTTTCACGCGAGTGGTACACACGGAGCCCGGGCCAATGCCCACTTTCACGATATCCGCGCCAGAGAGGATCAGCTCTTCACACATTTCACCGGTCACCACGTTGCCCGCGATGATGGTTTTGCCCGGCCACGCTTCACGCGCTTTACTGACGAACTGCACGAAGTGTTCTGAATAACCATTCGCGACATCAATACATACAAAGTTGAGCGCCGGGTTAGCATTCAGGATCTGATTGGTTTTTTCGAAATCTGCATCGGATGTGCCGGTTGAGACCATCACATGCTTCACCACATCTTCGGATGCCGCTGCAACAAACGCATTCCACTCTTCCGGGCTGTAGTGTTTGTGTACTGCGGTGAGAACATCGAATTTCGCCAGTGCGGTCGCCATCGCGAAGGTTCCGACAGTGTCCATGTTAGCAGCAATGATCGGCACGCCAGACCAGGTCTGACCGGAGTGTTTAAAGGTGAATTGACGTTCGAGTTCAACGTCTGAGCGACTTTTCAGTGTAGAGCGTTTAGGGCGGATAAGAACGTCTTTGAAACCTAACTTCAGATCTTCTTCGATACGCATGTGCAGATTCCTGGGGTTAGAAGCAAATATGTTAAAAGCACAACTCCAGTGACGCTATCATACGCACTAATACCTGCTCCGCAAGACTGCGAAATTCTCTTTTTTTACGCTACAATCCTATAAATTTACCTGGTAAAAAGCCGGTAAAGAGAACTAAACATTTGCGGGCGCACGCTTAAATTTCAACCAACTGATTTTAATAATGAATAATTCCCAGGATTTGATTTAATGGGGTATATCGTCGCATTAACCGGCGGCATCGGTAGTGGCAAAAGTACCGTTGCGGACGCATTTTCTCGTCTGGGTATCACAATTATTGATGCTGATATCATTGCCCGTCAGGTGGTAGAGCCTGATACACCCGCACTAAAGGCCATTGAGGCGCATTTTGGCCCGACAATCATTAACGCAGATGGCACGCTTAATCGCCGCCAGCTTCGTGAATGTATTTTTTCTGATCCTTCAGAAAAAAGCTGGCTCAATACCCTGCTCCATCCCATTATCCATCAGGAAACCCAGCGTCAGATTGCCGCAGCCATCTCGCCCTATGTTCTGTGGGTGGTTCCGTTGCTGGTAGAGAATAACCTTCAGAATAAAGCCGATCGGGTTCTGGTCATTGATGTTTCGCCCGAAACGCAGGTCCAGCGAACCGTGGCACGCGACCATGTCTCGCGCGAACATGCTGAACAAATCCTTGCCGCTCAGGCTACGCGCACTCAGCGTCTTGCCGTTGCGGATGATGTTATTGATAATAACGGCGCACCAGATGCCATTGCATCGGATGTTGCCCGTCTGCACGAACAGTATCTGACGTTCGCCGCGCAGGCCGTTGCACAGGAAAAACCATAATGTCTACTCATATCCTTTTTGAGCACCCGCTTAATGAAAAAATGCGTACCTGGCTGCGTATTGAATTTCTCATTCAACAGCTCTCACAACATCTGCCTGTCAACGATCACGCCACTGCGCTGCATTTCTTCCGCAACGTGGGCGATCTGCTGGATGTGATTGAACGCGGCGACGTCCGCACCGAATTGCTGAAAGAGCTGGAGCGCCAGCAGCGTAAACTGCAGGCCTGGGCGGAAGTTCCGGGCGTTGACCAAAGCCGGATAGACTCCCTTCGTCAGCAGTTGAAAAATAGCAGCAGCATCCTGATGGCTGCCCCCCGTGTAGGGCAATTTTTGCGCGAAGATCGCTTAATTGGTCTGGTACGCCAACGGCTGAGTATTCCAGGTGGATGCTGTAGCTTTGACCTGCCAACACTCCACATGTGGTTGCATATGCCCCAGGAGCAGCGTGATGCGCAGGTTGAAAGCTGGATGACAAGTCTGGAGCCAATGCATCAGGCGTTATCGCTGATCCTCGATCTTATCCGCAATTCAGCACCGTTCCGTAAGCAAACCAGTCTGAACGGTTTCTATCAGGATAATGGTGATGATGCCGATCTGTTGCGCCTGAATTTGTCTCTCAGTGACGAACTCTATCCGCAAATTTCCGGGCATAAGAGCCGTTTTGCGATCCGCTTTATGCCGCTGGACAGCGAAAATGGCACCGTGCCGGAGCGTCTCGATTTTGAACTGGCCTGTTGTTAAGGAGTGCCGATGTCTGACGTCACAACCGTAAACTGCCCCACCTGTGGGAAAATTGTCGTCTGGGGCGAAGTGAGTCCGTTTCGCCCGTTCTGTTGTAAGCGCTGCCAGTTAATCGACCTGGGAGAATGGGCGGCGGAAGAGAAACGCATTCCAAGTGAAGGCACCCTCTCTGACAGTGATGACTGGAGTGAAGAGCAGCTGTAGCGTTCAACGCCTGCTGGCACGTCGCTTAGCAGGCCTGGGGTTTTACCACTAATCGCTGGATAACAGGTTCGTTTGCCGGAGGGAATCTTTCGGCATCGCTTGCCTGAAGCTCAATCCAGTTACCCGGTTGTCCCTCTTTACCCCAGGGTTCACCTTCCCAACTTTCCACCAGCCAGAACCACAGTGTGATGTGCCTGTCCGGGAACTGGTATTCGAGTTTATCAAACAGCGTTGCACCCAGTGGGGTTATTCCCACCTCTTCCTGAAGTTCACGAACCAGCGCCTGTTCCGGTGTTTCACCTGACTCGATTTTCCCACCAGGAAATTCCCACTTGTTCGCCATATGGGCGTCGGCGGCACGCTGGGTGATAAAAATTTGGTTTTGCGGGTTGCGAATAATCCCGACGGCAATTTGCAGTATTTTCATATTGTGACTTCCATAAAAAAGGCGCAGATTTCTGCGCCTTTTTGTTTTTTATGATCTTAGTTCAGACGACCGTGGCACGCCTTGTATTTTTTACCGGAACCACATGGGCATGGATCGTTACGCCCTACTTTACGATCGCCGGTCTGCGCTGCGATCGCCGCAGCAGCTTCGCTGTCGTCAGTCTGGTGGCTCAGCTGTTGCATCTGCGCCAGACGTTCAGCCTCTTCACGACGCTGTTGTTCCATCGCTTCCACTTCTTCCGGCATACGCACCTGGACTTTGCTCAGGGTGCTGATCACTTCATACTTCAGCGATTCCAGCATAGAAGCAAACATAGAGAAGGATTCACGCTTGTATTCCTGCTTCGGATCTTTCTGCGCATAGCCACGCAGGTGGATACCCTGACGCAGGTAGTCCATTGCCGCCAGGTGTTCTTTCCACAGGGAGTCCAGCGTCTGCAGCATCACGCCTTTCTCGAAGTGGCGCATCATCTCAGCACCAACCACCTCTTCCTTACGCTTGTAAACCTCCAGTGCGGTTTCGTAGATACGTTCGCGCAGGGTTTCTTCATGCAGCTCAGGCTCTTTGTCCAGCCACTCTTTGATTGGCAGCTCAAGGTCGAAGTCGTTTTTCAGGCGTTCCTGCAGGCCTTCGATATCCCACATCTCTTCCAGAGACTGAGGTGGAATGTGCGCGTCGATAGTCGCTTTGAACACGTCTTCGCGGATGCTGTTGATGGTTTCGCTTACATCAGACACATCCAGCAGTTCGTTACGTTGGGTGTAGATCGCGCGGCGCTGATCGTTAGCAACGTCATCGTATTCCAGCAGTTGTTTACGAATATCGAAGTTGCGGCTTTCCACTTTACGCTGTGCATTGGCAATCGCTTTGGTCACCCACGGGTGCTCAATGGCTTCGCCTGGTTTCATACCCAGTTTACGCATCATGCCGGAAACACGGTCGGAGGCGAAAATACGCATCAGCGCATCTTCCATAGACAGGTAGAAGCGGGAAGAACCGGCATCACCCTGACGACCCGCACGGCCACGCAGCTGGTTATCGATACGGCGAGATTCATGACGCTCAGTACCAATGATGTGCAGACCGCCAGAAGCCAGAACCGCATCATGGCGAACCTGCCAGTCTGCTTTAATCTGGGCAATCTGTTCTGGCGTTGGGTTTTCCAGCTCCGCCACTTCGGCCTGCCAGCTACCACCCAGCATAATGTCGGTACCACGACCAGCCATGTTGGTGGCGATGGTCACAGCAGCCGGGTAACCCGCCTGCGCGACAATGTCCGCTTCTTTGGCGTGGAACTTGGCGTTCAGTACGTTGTGTTTGATACCCGCTTTGGTCAACTCATTCGAAACCACTTCGGATTTCTCGATGGAGATGGTACCCACCAGCACCGGCTGGCCGTTAGCGGTACGTTCACGAATATCTTCGATGATGGCCTGAATTTTTTCCGCTTCGGTCATGTACACCAGATCCGCCATATCCTTACGGATCATTGGACGGTTGGTTGGCACCACCACGGTATCCAGTTTGTAGATGGAGCTGAACTCAAACGCTTCGGTATCTGCCGTACCGGTCATCCCCGCCAGCTTCTCGTACAGACGGAAATAGTTCTGGAAGGTGATGGACGCCAGCGTCTGGTTTTCGTTTTGAATATCAACGCCTTCTTTGGCTTCAACAGCCTGGTGCAGGCCGTCAGACCAGCGACGACCCTGCATGGTACGGCCAGTGTGTTCATCAACGATGATGACTTCGCCGTCTTTCACGATGTAGTCGACATCACGCGTGAACAGCGCATGAGCGCGCAGTGCCGCCGTCACGTGGTGCATCAGCATGATGTTGCTCGGGGAATACAGGGATTCACCCTCGTCCATGATGTCCTGCGCAACCAGCAGTTCTTCAATTTTCACCAGACCGCGTTCAGTCAGGTTCACCTGGCGTGCTTTTTCATCTACGGAGAAATGGCCTTCACCCTGGAAGGTATCGGAGTCTTCTTTCTCCTGGCGCAGCAGGTGTGGAATGATTTTGTCGACTTTACGGTACATGTCAGAGCTGTCTTCGGCCGGGCCGGAGATGATCAGCGGAGTACGCGCTTCATCGATCAGGATGGAGTCCACCTCATCCACCAGCGCATAGTGCAGTTTACGCTGTACACGCTCTTCAGGGCTGAACGCCATGTTGTCACGCAGGTAATCGAAGCCGTATTCGTTGTTGGTACCGTAGGTGATGTCTGCATTATACGCATCACGCTTGGCTGGCGCTGGCAGGCCGGACATGTTGATGCCCACGGTCATGCCTAAGAATTCGAACAGAGGACGGTTATTTTCGGCGTCACGCTGTGCCAGGTAGTCGTTGACGGTAACGACGTGGACGCCTTTACCGCTCAGTGCGTTGAGGTATGCAGGCAGCGTTGCCGTCAGGGTTTTACCTTCACCGGTACGCATTTCTGCGATGCAGCGATCGTTAAGCACCATACCACCCAGCAGCTGTACGTCGAAGTGTCGCATACCGAACACGCGCTTACTCGCTTCACGCACAACAGCAAAAGCTTCCGGGATCAGGTTTTCTAAGGATTCACCCTTTTCCAGACGCGCACGGAATTCGGCAGTTTTCGCTTTCAGCTCATCGTCAGACAACTTCTCCATCGCCGGTTCCATACCATTGATGACGGTGACGGCTTTACGCATACGGCGCAGGGTACGATCGTTACGACTACCAAAAACTTTGGTCAATAATTTGATTAACATAATAAATTCTCAAACGCCCCATAATGGGCAGATAAATTAAGGTATTGAAAAAGCGTTAATTTAGCTGAGGCGTTGAGGCCCGGCGCGAATGCCGTGAACCTGGCTAATCCATGTCGAGACAGAGAATGTGACCGGTGGAACGAATACGATTTGCGCCGTCTGACGAACCATAACCGGCGGCTGGCTGTCCTGCGTGAGCAGCGCGTTGAGCGTGTCCAGCAAGGCAAGGTGCTGAGCCTGAACCGGCAGCGTCTCTTCTGCCACAGGCATCGCCTGCGGTGCCATCGCAAAGGACAGGTGGCGGATAACCGTACGAATGGCGTGCTGATGCCAGTAATCAACCGAGAAATTCGGGCGGCGATTAGCTTCCAGCAATGCAAGGTTAGTAAAGTTAACCCGCGTGGTGAGATCGTGTTTGGTTGTGGAGGTCTTCGTCGGTGTTGCCGCTTCAGCACTGTTGCTGAGCGCAGGCAAGCCGAGGCTCGCCGCGACCATCCCTAATAAGAGATGCGGCCAGAAGTAACGTCTGCCAAATTGTCGCCAGCGCGTCAGTATTCCGCTCACCTGCTCCACCACATAAGCCAGCCTTGTACAGGCTGAGTTCAGTTATTCTTTTTAGCGCCCAGATATTACCACTAAAGCCAGTACACAGCAGCAGGAATGACGTATCGCAGCGGGGAAAAACGGTCAAGAATGCAGCTAACGCACAGATTTTCCACGCCCGACAAGCGAGAGGAAGAACGGGAGCAAAAAAGAAGAAGGGTAAAAATAAAAACGACTGGTCTTCCTGGCCGGAGAGAGTACCAGGTTAACCAGTCGATTTTTTACGAACGGTGTAAACCGTTACGCCAGAACCATGCTTGGTGCTTTGAAAGCCAGCGGCAGTTCAGCGTCATCCTGGAAGGTCACATATTCCCAGGCTTCCTGTTTTGCCAGGACGGCCTGCAACAATTTGTTGTTCAGTGCATGACCGGATTTAAACGCGGTAAATGCACCAATGATATTGTGACCACACATGAACAGGTCGCCGATCGCATCCAGCATTTTGTGACGAACGAATTCATCTTCGAAACGCAGACCGTCTTCGTTCAGTACGCGATAATCGTCAACAACGATGGCACAATCGAAGCTGCCGCCCAGGCACAGGCCACGGGACTGCAGATATTCGATATCACGCATAAAGCCGAAAGTACGTGCACGACTGATCTGGCGCATAAACGCATCAGCTGAGAAGTTCATCGCATAGCGCTGGGTGCTGGAGTCAATCGCCGGATGGTTAAAGTCGATGGTAAAGTCCAACGAGAAACCATTGTACGGTTTGAATTCAGCCCACTTGTCACCATCTTCGACGCGAACAGTCTCTTTGATGCGAACAAATTTCTTCGCGCAGTTCAGTTCTTCGATGCCAGCATCCAGCAACAGATAAACGAACGGAGCAGCACTACCATCCATGATCGGGATTTCTGGCGCATCGACTTCAATAACAATGTTGTCGATACCCAGGCCCGCCAGGGCGGCGTTCAGATGCTCTACGGTAGAAATCCGCACGTCATGCTCGTTCACCAGGCAAGTACAGAGCATAGTATCACGCACAGATTTGGCATCGGCCGGAAAATCTACCGGTGGATTCAAGTCGGTGCGACGATAGATGACCCCGGTATTGGCCGGCGCAGGGCGCAACGTCAGGGTGACTTTCTTGCCGGTATGTAAACCGACGCCAGTCGCCTGAACGATACGTTTAAGTGTCCTTTGTTTGATCATCGTATAATCTCGCCAAATTAACTATCCAACCGAGAGTGTATATCACTATCGGTGGGCCAGTTTAGCACAAAGAGCGAAAATCCCCAAATTCCAGCCAATTCTTAGTCAGCTTGCTTACGCAGGAACGCCGGAATATCCAGATAATCTGGCTCTTTTACCGTTTGTGGAGTGGTATCGTTAACCACTTTCGCCGCTGGTTTCTGCTCTTGAGTCAGAGGAGCCATACCGTGCTGCTGGTAACGATCCATGACCGGCTGCTGAGTCTGCTTGTTGGTCACCAGAGTGATCTCAGGACGCTTGTCCATACCGATACCGGTGGCAACAACAGTCACGCGCAGCTCGTCGTTCATTTCCGGGTCAAGGGATGTACCGATTACCACGGTAGCGTTGTCAGAGGCGAACGCACGGATGGTGTTACCCACGGTTTCGAACTCATCCAGACGCAGGTCAAAGCCAGCGGTAATGTTGACCAGCACGCCGCGCGCACCAGACAGATCGATATCTTCCAGCAGTGGAGAAGAGATAGCCATTTCAGCCGCTTCTTCCGCACGGTCTTCACCGCTCGCCACGCCAGAACCCATCATCGCGTAGCCCATTTCGGACATCACGGTGCGAACGTCTGCAAAGTCAACGTTCATCAGGCCAGGACGGGTAATCAGTTCAGCGATACCCTGAACCGCGCCTTTCAGCACGTCGTTGGCTGCACCAAAGGCATCCAGCAGGGAGATACCGCGACCCAGAACTTTCAACAGTTTGTCGTTCGGGATGGTAATCAGAGAGTCCACGTGTTTGGACAGCTCGGTGATACCCTGCTCCGCGAAAGCCATACGCTTCTTGCCTTCAAAGTTGAAAGGCTTAGTCACGACAGCAACGGTCAGAATACCTAAATCTTTTGCTACTTCGGCCACAACAGGTGCCGCGCCGGTACCGGTACCGCCGCCCATGCCCGCTGCGATAAAGACCATGTCCGCACCTTCCAGTGCAGCACGCAGGGCCTCGCGATCTTCTTCAGCCGCATTGCGACCCACTTCCGGGTTAGCCCCAGCGCCCAGACCTTTGGTGATACCACCACCAATCTGGATAGTCTGGCCTACAGCCGTCTTACGCAATGCCTGTGCATCGGTGTTGACCGCAAAGAATTCAACGCCTTCAATGCGCTCACGCACCATATGCTCTACGGCATTACCGCCGCCGCCACCGACGCCGATGACTTTAATCACCGCGTCGTTGGTTAATTCCATTGGTTCAAACATAGTTTCTCTCCGTTGTGCCTGTCGCCCGAGACCGCTAATTCTCTCCGGTCTCTTAAAAAAATTAAAACTCTTTTCGCAACCAGGTATTAAGTCGTTTGACCCACGACCCCACTGATACGCGTTTTTCCACTTCTGCTTCGCCACTGAGATGGGATTCTTTCCCATAATGAAGCAGTCCCACAGCCGTTGAATAGTACGGCTCCTGAGCATAATCCGTTAAACCGGTGATATTCAGCGGCGCACCAATACGCACTTGTGTATGGAACACGCGCTGAGCGCAGGCCGCAAGACCTTCAATTTGCGCTGCCCCGCCGGTTAATACAATCCCCGCGGCAAGATGATGTTTAACACCCTGCTGGCGAAGCTGTTCCTGTAACTGCAAAATCTCTTCGTTGACCAGGTTGAGCAGCTCGGTATAGCGCGGCTCAATCACCTCTGCCAACGTCTGGCGCTGCAGGCTACGTGGCGGACGACCGCCTACGCTCGGCACTTCAACGCTCTCATCTTTGCCAACGATAGAACCCAGTGCACAACCGTGGCGCACTTTGATGGCCTCTGCATCGCTCGGTGGCGTACCAAAGGCGTAGGCAATATCGCTGGTCACAACGTTCCCTGCGTAAGGGATCACTTTGGTGTGGCGCAGAGCACCGCCGGTATACACGGCGATGTCCATTGTACCACCACCAATATCGACCACACAGACGCCCAGTTCACGTTCATCTTCGGTCAGCACGGAATAACTTGCGGCCAGACCGGCGAAAATAAGTTGGTCAACTTTCAGGCCACAACGTTCAACGGCTTTGACAATGTTCTTCGCCATATCGTTGTGGCAGGTGATCAGGTGCACTTTGGCCTGCATACGCACGCCGGACAGACCTACCGGGTTTTTGATCCCTTCCTGGTAGTCAATCGCATACTCCTGCGGGATCACATGCAGCACGCGATGCTCATCGCGGACACGCACGGATTTCGCCGTGTGCACAACGTTCTCCACGTCTTCCTGCGTCACTTCTTCTTCGGAAATCGGTACCATGCCAATTTCGTTCTGGCAGCTAATGTGCTTGCCAGAAAGGGCCAGATAGACAGAGGAAATCTGGCAATCTGCCATCAATTCAGCCTGATCGATGGCGCGCTGTACGCATTTCACCACCGACTCAAGATCGTTTACCCCACCTTTATCCATACCACGGGATGGGCAACTGCCCACGCCAATGATATTGACCATACCGTCGGGCAGAACTTCCCCTACTAAAGCGGCAACCTTCGCGGTGCCAATCTCCAGTCCAACTACCAGTTTTCTGTCCGTCGCCTTGATCATTGTTGTTTTGCCTGTACCTGTGCCTGATTCTGTTGCTGATTAGGTTCCTCGACCGGAGCCGGTTCCCAACCGACTGCTGCGCCTGAGTCATAGCGCAAATCAACGTAGCTTATCCGTTTGCCGTCCGTCTGTGCCTGCTGCTGTAAAACCGGGTAAAGTTCTACAAAACGCGCCAGACGTTTCATTGTGTCGCCGCGGCCCAGGTTGAGCTTAATGCCATTCGTTAACGTCAGTTGCCATGAACGGCGTGCCGTCATTGCTGCATCTTTTAACGTAAACCTGTCCTTCGCCAGCACCTGACCCATATCACGAAAACCTTGTAACACTTCGTTTTCGCTACCTTCCGGGCCGTACAACATCGGTAAATTTTGCTTGTTAACACGATCGGCCGGGACGCTGAAGGAATTTCCATCTACGTCAACCATGTGCTGATCATTCCAACGCGCAATGGGCACATATTCAACCAGATGAATCTTCAATTCATCAGGCCATTGCTTTCTTACGCTCGCCTGTTTTATCCACGGCAGACGTTCAATCTGGCTCTGGATGATATTGACGTCCTGAGTCATAAAAGTGCCAGGCGGCCCCAGTGCCAGAATAGACTGGCGAATATCATCGTTACGCGTGTAGTGACGCTCACCGGTTACTGCCAGCTTCGAGAGCGGTAACCGCTGCGCATCTTCCATCCAGCCCAGCACCATCCAGCCGCTGATAAACACGGTACACAGCACACCCAACAGGAAAATAATCCCTGCAAGACGCGTTCCATTACTCCGCCGTGAAGAAGAATATTCGTCTTCATCGTCGCGGTTACGCGTGTTCAATGCAGCCTGAGACATATCAGCCCGCCTGGTCCAGAATACGTACGACTAACTGCGAGAAACTCATTCCCGCCTGACGCGCAGCCATCGGCACAAGGCTGTGGCTGGTCATGCCTGGAGAAGTATTCGCTTCCAGCAAATAAAATTGCCCGTCACTGTCGAGCATCACATCAATGCGTCCCCAGCCACTGCACCCCAGAATATTCCAGGCTTTCAGTACCAGGGACTGTAAATCTGCTTCACGTTCAGCTTCAAGACCACCAGGACAAAAATATTGCGTCTCATCAGAGAGATACTTCGCCTCATAATCATAGAATACTCCGGCGGGTTGGATACGAATTGACGGTAAAATTTCTTCGCCAAGCATCGCAACGGTAAATTCCGGTCCGCTGAGCCATTTTTCAATCAGAACTTCTTCATCATGTTGAAATGCCAGTGCTAAAGCGGAGGATAAATCTTCAGCTTTATCGACTTTGGACATCCCTACGCTCGACCCTTCACGGCTGGGCTTTACAATAACCGGTAACCCCAGCCCTGCAATGCGTGTATTAACGCTGTCCGACAGGCCCAATTCAAACTCGCGGCGCGTTAATGCAACCCACGGCGCGACAGGCAGACCCGCCCCCTGCCACAGCAGCTTGCTGCGCAGTTTATCCATTGAGAGTGCGGATGCCATCACGCCACTGCCGGTATACGGCATGCCAATCAAATCCAGCAGCCCCTGCAGAGTACCGTCTTCGCCACCGCGGCCATGTAACGCAATAAAGACTTTATCGAAGCCCATTGCTTTTAGCTGCGTCACATCGACCTCTTTCGGATCGACCAGGTGCGCATTTACACCGCCTTCACGCAGGCCAGCCAGTACGGCAGCACCTGAATTCAGAGAGACCTCGCGCTCAGCAGAGGTGCCGCCAAACAGGACAGCAATCTTATCAGCCATGATGCTCATCCTCTTGAGTGTGCGGCTTCAGTTTGATTTCGGCTAAGGTACGAGCGATTTTACCGATATTTCCCGCCCCCTGAATCAGAATCAAATCGTTCCCCGTCAGAACAGGAGCCAGAATTTCAGCCGCCTGAGCAGGGTCAGAAACCAAAATAGGGTCTACTTTACCGCGTCCACGAATGGTACGACACAAAGAACGGCTATCCGCCCCCGGAATCGGAGTTTCGCCCGCTGCATAAACATCCAGCATCAGTAGCGTATCGACCTGCGACAACACGCTGGCGAAATCGTCATACAGATCGCGGGTACGGGTGAAGCGGTGTGGCTGGAAGATCATTACCAGATTCTTCTCCGGCCAGCCCGCACGCGCCGCTTTGATAGTCGCATCCACTTCGGTTGGGTGGTGACCATAGTCGTCCACCAGCATTGCGGTACCCGGCTTACCATTCACCGCATCCAGCGGGAATTCACCGAGGAAGTCGAAACGACGACCCGTGCCCTGGAAGCTTTCCAGCGCGCGCAGTATCGCGTCGTCATCAATGCCTTCTTCCGTTGCGACGGCAACCGCCGCTGCGGCATTCAGGGCGTTGTGGCGTCCAGGGGCATTCAACGTCACATGCAGCAGATCTTTATCCTGACGCGCCAGAGTGAAATGCCCCTGCGCGCCAATCTGTTTGTAATCTTCCACACGAACGTCAGCGTCTTCACTGAAGCCGTAGGTGGTGATTTGACGCCCGACGCGCGGCAACAGCTCGCGGATCACCGGATCGTCCACACACATCACCGCGCGACCATAAAACGGCAGGTTGTGCAGGAAGTTAATAAAGGTCTGTTTTAAATTCTCGAAGTCGCCCTGGTAGGTATCCATGTGGTCAGCTTCGATGTTGGTGACAATCGCCACCATCGGCTGCAGATGCAGGAACGATGCATCGCTCTCATCCGCTTCCGCAATCAAATAACGGCTGTGTCCCAGACGCGCATGCACGCCTGCTGCTTTCACCAGACCGCCGTTGACGAACGTCGGGTCAAGGCCTGCTTCAGCATAAATACTGGAAACCATCGCCGTGGTCGTGGTTTTACCGTGCGTCCCGGCAATCGCAATACCGTGACGGAAACGCATCAGTTCAGCCAGCATCTCGGCGCGGCGGATCACCGGAATACGCGCTTCATGCGCGGCAACAATTTCCGGGTTATCGGCAGAGATGGCGCTGGATACCACCACCACGCTCGCATCGCGCACGTTTTCCGGGCGATGATTGAAATAGATAGTCGCCCCAAGCGACGCCAACTGCTGCGTAACAGGGTTTGGGGCCAGGTCAGAACCACTGATCTGGTAACCTTCGTTAGCTAACACTTCGGCAATACCGCCCATGCCAGCACCACCGATGCCAACGAAGTGAATGTGCCGGACGCGACGCATCTCGGGCACGATTGAACGCAGTTTCGCCAGTTGTTGTGTATTCATTCTCTAAACGCCATCGACTACTTAAAAAATTCGTGCAGCGCAACACGCGCTGCGAGGGTTAAGCCTGGGCTGCCAGACTCACTTCTTTTGCCACCCGTTCAGTCGCATCCGGGATAGCGGCCGCGCGTGCGCGTTGTGCCATCTCCAGCAATGCTTCTCTGTTCCAGCCCGCCAGGGTGGTGGCGACCGCATCGGCGGTAAATTGTGGCTGTTCAAAAATTTTCGCGGCTCCGGCTTTCTCAAGCGGCAGCGCATTCCAGTACTGCTGCCGGTCTTTGTGCTGGAATGGCACAAACAGGGCAGGCAAACCGGCGGCGGCGATTTCACTCACCGTCAATGCGCCGGAGCGGCAAACCACGACGTCGGCCCATGCATAAGCGGCAGCCATGTCGTCGATAAATTCGGTCACTCTATGTTGCGGCTGACCGACATCAGAGTAAGCCTGCTCAACGGTCTGCTGAGCACCTTTACCGCTCTGGTGCCAGATAGTCACTGCATCACCCAGTTTTGCGGCAACCTGCGGCATCGTCTGGTTTAAAATGCGCGCGCCCTGAGAGCCGCCGACAACCAGCACACGAACCGGCCCTTCACGGCCATTCAGTCGGGCATCTGGCAACGGCAGCGCCAGCACGTCTACACGTACCGGGTTACCCACCACATCCGCTTTCGGGAATGCACCGGGAAATGCCTGCATGACTTTAGTGGCAATCTTCGCCAGCCATTTGTTGGTCAGACCGGCAATGCCGTTCTGTTCATGCAGCACAACGGGAATACCCAGCGACCACGCCGCCAGCCCACCAGGGCCTGAGACATAGCCGCCCATTCCCAGCACCACGTCCGGCTTGAAGCGCTTCATGATGGTGCGCGCCTGACGCCAGGCGTTAAAAATGCGTACCGGAGCCAGAAGCTGGGCCTTAATACCTTTGCCACGGAGTCCGGAAATACGAATAAAGTCGATCTCAATACCGTGTTTCGGCACCAGGTCGGCTTCCATGCGGTCTGCGGTTCCCAGCCAGCGTACCTGCCAGCCCTGATCCATTAAATGGTGCGCAACCGCAAGCCCCGGGAACACATGCCCACCGGTACCGCCAGCCATCACCATTAACCGCTTCGGTTGATTCATCGTGAACCTCGTGTAAACGCCTGAGCTTTCTCCAGACGCGTTTCATAATCTATGCGTAACAACAACATGATGGCCGTCGACATGATCAACAGACTCGAACCACCATAACTGATTAACGGCAACGTCAGACCTTTGGTCGGCAGCATACCCGCCGCGGCCCCGACGTTTACCAATGCCTGGAAGCTAAACCAGATACCAATTGAGCAGGCTAAGAAACCTGAGAAGCGGTGATCGATCTCCAGCGCTTTCCGCCCGATTGACATGGCACGGAAAGCGACGAAGAATACCATTAATAGTGCTAATACCACACCGATATAACCCAGTTCTTCCCCAATAATGGAGAAGATGAAGTCAGTATGCGCTTCGGGTAAATACTCCAGTTTCTGCACTGAGTTGCCCAGACCTTGCCCCCAGACTTCACCGCGACCGAACGCCATCAGCGACTGTGTCAGCTGATAACCGCTGCCGAATGGGTCTTCCCACGGGTTCCAGAATGAGGTGACGCGACGAATACGGTACGGCTCAGCGAGGATCAGCAGCACAACCGCCGAGATCCCCATCCCGATGATGGCGATAAACTGCCACAGCTTCGCCCCCGCCAGGAACAGCATCGCCAGCGTGGTCACAAACAGTACCACCACGGTACCCAGGTCAGGCTGCGCAAGCAGTAAGACCGCCAGCACCAGGATAACCCCCATCGGTTTTAAGAAGCCACGAAGGTTGTTACGCACTTCGTCAACTTTACGCACCAGGTAGTTAGCCAGATAGCAGAACAGTGACAGTTTGGTGAACTCCGCCGGCTGAATACGCAGTGGACCAAAAGCAATCCAGCGCGATGCCCCGTTTACGGAACTCCCCACCACCAGTACGATCAGCAGCATGATGATCGAAGCGATCAGCATCGCTGTGCTGTGTCGCTGCCAGAACTCCATCGGCAGACGTAAGGTCACCAGCGCCAGACAGAATGCCAGGATGATGTAAAGACCATCACGCTTGGCAAACAGGAAGGGATCATTAGCCAGTCGCTGCCCGACCGGCATCGATGCCGACGTCACCATGATAAAGCCGATCGCCGCCAACCCCAGCGTGAGCCAGAACAGCGTGCGGTCGTACATGATCAGGCTATCGGAATCTTTATCCCGTGAAGCCATCACCCAGCCTTTCAGTGCCGTGAACAACCACACCAGAATTCCAAATCCTGGCAGGCGCGGCATTCTCAGGCGAGGGAGAGAGAAACGCATCAGCCTAACTCCTTCGCCAGACGGGTAAAGACATCACCACGCTGTTCGAAATTCTTGAATTGATCGAGACTGGCGCACGCCGGAGAGAGCAGTACCATATCGCCAGACTTCACGCGTGGGGCAATAAGCCGCATCGCTTGTTCCATTGTCTCAGTTTGCTCGGCAATCTCAGGACGCAGTTCCGCCAGTTCATGACCATCGCGACCAAAGCAGTAAAGGCGGATGTTGTCCCCGGCAAGGTAGCGCTTCAGCGAGGAGAAATCGGCCGATTTACCGTCGCCACCAAGCAGCAAATGCAGCGTGCCGTCAACGTGCAGGCCATTCAGCGCAGCCTCTGTACTTCCCACGTTGGTGGCTTTTGAATCGTTAATCCAGCGTACGCCGTTATGCTCCAGCGCCAGCTGGAAACGGTGCGCCAGGCCGGTAAAGGTGGTCAGTGCTTTCAGGCTGGAAGAACGCGGCAGGCCAACGGCATCCGCCAGCGCCAGTGCCGCCAGAGCATTGGTGTAGTTATGCTGCCCAGAAAGCTTCATCTCTTTCACGTTCAGCACTTTCTCACCCTTCACGCGCAGCCAGGTTTCACCCTGCTGACGGTTCAGATGATAGTCACCCATAGTAATGCCGAAGCTGATGCAGCGCTCGTCCGCGCCGCGCACCGGCATGGTCAGCGCGTCATCGGCATTGACGACGCATACGTTGGCATTTTCATAAACACGCAGTTTGGCCGCGCGGTACTGCTGCAGACCAAATGGATACCTGTCCATATGATCTTCGGTAACGTTCAGGATCGTCGCAGCCGCCGCATGCAGGCTTGAAGTTGTTTCCAGCTGGAAGCTCGAAAGCTCCAGTACATACAGCTCGCAGCCCTGATCCAGCAGCATGAGTGCAGGCAAACCGATATTGCCGCCCACCCCCACGTTCATGCCCGCCGCTTTCGCCATCTCACCCACCAGCGTGGTGACGGTGCTTTTACCGTTAGAGCCGGTAATGGCAATAACCGGTGCCTGCGCTTCGCGGCAGAACAGTTCGATATCACCCACAATCTCAACGCCCGCATCAGCGGCAGCGCTCAGTGAAGGATGTGCCAGCGCCATACCCGGGCTGGCAACAATCAGATCGGCCGCCAGCAGCCAGTCATCATTCAGACCACCAAGGTGGCGTTCAACCTGTTCTGGCAGTTTGTCCAGACCCGGCGGAGAAACACGCGTATCCATCACACGCGGCGTAACGCCACGTGCGAGGAAAAAGTCCACGCAGGAAAGGCCTGTCAGACCCAACCCGATGATAACGACTTTTTTGCCCTGGTAATCTGCCATGATTAACGTACCTTCAGCGTTGCCAGGCCAATCAGCACCAGCATCAGCGAAATAATCCAGAAGCGCACAATGACGCGCGGCTCCGGCCAGCCTTTCAGTTCATAGTGATGGTGAATCGGTGCCATACGGAAGATGCGCTGACCGCGCAGCTTGAAGGAGCCGACCTGCAAAATCACCGACAGGGTTTCAACCACAAATACCCCTCCCATGATCACCAGCAGGAACTCCTGACGCAGCAGCACAGCAATAATGCCCAGCGCACCACCCAGTGCCAGAGAGCCGACATCGCCCATGAACACCTGAGCCGGATACGTGTTGAACCACAGGAAGCCCAGACCAGCCCCGACTATTGCCGTACAGACGATCACCAGTTCACCCGCGTGGCGCAGATACGGGATGTGCAGATAGCTGGCAAAATTCATGTTACCGGTCGCCCATGCCACCAGCGCGAACCCGGCAGCCACGAAGACGGTTGGCATAATCGCCAGGCCGTCCAGACCATCAGTCAGGTTTACGGCGTTGCCGGTACCCACAATCACGAAGTACGCCAGCAGTACGTAGAACAGCCCCAGTTGCGGCATCACGTCTTTAAAGAACGGCACAACCAACTCAGTCGCAGGGGTATCTTTTCCTGCCAGATACAGCGCAAAGGCCACGCCCAGCGCAATCACTGACATCCAGAAATACTTCCAGCGAGCGATCAAACCTTTGGTATCTTTGCGTACCACTTTGCGGTAGTCATCGACAAAGCCGATGATCCCGTAGCCGACCAGAACGGTAAGCACGCACCAGACGTACGGGTTGGACGGATATGCCCACAGCAGAACGGAAACGACGATAGAAGTCAGGATCATGATCCCGCCCATTGTCGGTGTACCGCGCTTGCTAAAGTGTGACTCCGGGCCATCGCTACGCACAACCTGGCCGAAAGAGAGTTTTTGCAGACGGGCAATCATGCGCGGGCCCATCCACAAGGAGATGAACAGCGCAGTCAGCAGGCTGACAATGGCGCGAAACGTCAGATAAGAAAAGACGTTAAAGCCTGAATAATATTTGACCAAATGCTCGGCCAGCCAAACTAACATGTTCCGTTCTCCTGTAATGCGTGCACAACCTCTTCCATGGCGGCACTACGTGAACCCTTCACTAACACAGTCACAATTTGTTTTTCTGTCATCAAGGCGTTAAGACGCTCAATCAAAGCAGTCTTATCGGCAAAATGTTCGCCAACCCCACTGGCATGGCTAATCGCCTGGCTCAGTTTCCCTGTGCTCAGTACGCGGTCAAGCCCTGCGGCCTTCGCGGCTTCACCCACCTGGAGATGGCACGCTTCGCTTTCATCGCCCAGTTCCGCCATATCGCCAACCACCAGGATACGGTAGCCCGGCATCTCAGACAGCACCTGCACCGCAGCGGTCATTGAACCGACGTTAGCGTTGTAGGAGTCATCCAGCAGCAGTTTGTTTTCCGCCATCTGAATGGGGAACAGACGCCCCGGCACGGCTTTCAGATCTGCCAGCCCTGCTTTGATCGCGTCATGCGTCGCGCCCACCGCCATTGACAGCGCTGCCGCCGCGAGCGCATTAGCGATGTTATGGCGACCCGGCAGCGGGAGCAGTACATCTACACCACCCGTTGGGGTGTTGAGCGTGAATTCCGTGCCATGCGAGGTCACATGAATATTGGTCGCGGTAAAATCACTGTTGGCCGCATTCGGAGAGAAGCGCCAGGTTTTACGTGTCCCGATAATGCTCTGCCAGTTCAGCCAGTCGTTGTTATCGGCATTCATGATGGCGATCCCGTCAACCGACAGGCCGGTGTAGATCTCACCTTTGGCCTTCGCAACACCTTCCAGCGAACCAAAACCTTCCAGATGCGCAGCGGCCAGGTTATTCACCAGTGCAGCCTCCGGGCGAGTCAGGTTCACGGTCCAGGCGATTTCACCCTGGTGGTTCGCTCCCAGCTCGATCACGGCAAATTCATGTTCTTTGGTCAGGCGAAGTAATGTCATCGGCACGCCGATATCATTATTGAGGTTGCCAGCCGTATAAAGTGTGTTTCCACACTGGCTGAGAATAGCCGCAGTCATCTCTTTCACGGACGTTTTGCCGGATGAGCCCGTCAGCGCAACAACGCGCGCCGGAACCTGCTGACGTACCCAGGCTGCCAGCTCGCCAAACGCGAGGCGTGTATCACTCACCACAATTTGTGGCAGGTCGATATCAAGCTTGCGGCTGACCAACAGCGCACCCGCGCCGTTCTCTTTGGCCTGATGCACAAAATCGTGCGCGTCAAAACGCTCACCTTTCAGCGCCACAAACAGGCAGCCAGCTGTCACCTTGCGGGTATCTGTTGTCACCGCATCGATGGTCAGATCCTGCCCCAGCAGTTCACCCTGCAAGACCGCAGCGGCCTGGCTTAGCGTAATGCTAATCATGCCACCACTCCCAGCAGACGTGCCGCCGTTACGCGGTCTGAGTAGTCCAGACGACGGTTGCCAACAATCTGGTAATCTTCATGGCCTTTACCTGCCAGCAGAACCACATCGTTTTCCTGTGCCTGCATAATGGCGTTGGTCACGGCTTCTGCACGACCTTCCACCACGCGGGCACGGCCAGCGTCCAGCATCCCCGCCAGAATGTCGTTAATGATGGCACGTGGCTCTTCGGTACGCGGGTTGTCATCGGTCACGACCGGAATATCCGCGAACTGTTCAGCAATGGCACCCATCAACGGACGTTTACCCTTATCGCGGTCACCACCGCAACCAAAGACGCACCAGAGCTTACCGGTACAGTGCAGACGCGCCGCTTCCAGCGCTTTTTCCAGCGCATCTGGGGTGTGAGCATAGTCAACCACCACGGTCGGTTTACCTGGCGCACTGAACACTTCCATGCGGCCACAAACTGGCTGCAAACTCTCTGAAGTTTTCAGCAATTCGGCCATCGGATAACCCAGCGCCAGCAGCGTCGCCAGCGCCAGCAGCAGGTTGCTGACGTTAAATGCCCCCATCAGGCGGCTTTCAATTTCGCCTTCACCCCATGACGAAGCAAAGCGGATAGTCGCACCACTATCGTGATAATCGACATCGACAGCCTTCAGCCAGCGGCCGTGGCAGTTCGGGTTGATATGGTCTTCCATCGACACCGCGACGGCATCCGGCAGCCTGGCCAGCCAGCGGCGGCCGACTTCATCATCTGCATTGATGATTGCCTGGCCACAGTGATGAGTGGAATAGAGCAGCCATTTCGCCGCTTCGTAATGTTCCATATCACCGTGGTAATCAAGATGGTCACGGCTCAGGTTCGTGAACACAGAGGCCACAAACTTCAGCGCCGCGACGCGGTGCTGTACCAGACCGTGGGAAGAGACTTCCATCGCAGCAAAGGTCGCACCCTGCCCTGCCAGACCGGCAAGCACATGCTGCACATCGACCGCAGAGCCGGTGGTGTTTTCTGTCGGGTTCACTTTGCCCAGCAGACCGTTGCCCACGGTACCCATTACCGCGCCAGTTTCGCCAAGCAGCTGTGCCCATTGCGCCATCAGCTGCGTGGTGGTGGTTTTCCCGTTAGTGCCCGTCACGCCAACCAGACGCAGCTGGTCTGAAGGCTCGTTGTAAAAACGGCCTGCCAGCGCGGAGAGACGCTCGTTCAGCTGACTGAGATAAACAACCGGTACGCCGTGCATTTCACGGATTTCACCGTCGGTTGCTTCATCTTTCGCCTCAGCAATAATGGCAGCAACACCTTGCGCAATCGCCTGCGGGATATATCGACGCCCGTCCGCCTGATGACCAACTACAGCCACAAAAAGATCGCCAGAAGCAGCCACACGGCTGTCCAGTACCATCTCCCGTAGCGCTCGCGCAGGTGCATTCGACACCCACGGAGCGAGAAGGTCGCGCAAATTACGATCTGCCACCTGTACCCTCGCCTTGATTAATTACATATTCACTTTTTTCGCCTGTCGCCAGCGCATCTGGTTCAATGTTCATGGTGCGCAACACGCCACCCATGATAGCCCCGAACACAGGTGCGGAGACGGCACCACCGTAGTATTTACCCGCCTGTGGATCGTTAATGACGACCACCAGCGCAAAACGCGGATTGCTTGCAGGCGCAACGCCTGCGGTATAGGCAATGTATTTGTTGATGTAGCGGCCATCTGGCCCCACTTTTTTCGCCGTACCGGTTTTAATGGCGATGCGATAACCTTTGATCGCCGCCTTCACGCCGCCGCCGCCAGGCAGCGCCACGCTTTCCATCATATGCACGACGGTACGAACGATAGGTTCCGGGAAGATTCGCTCGCCCGGAACCGGTGGATCAACTTTGGTAATCGACAGCGGGCGATAGACGCCATAGCTGCCAATCGTTGCGTAGACTCGCGCTAACTGTAACGGCGTTACCATTAGCCCGTAGCCGAAAGAGAAGGTGGCCCTCTCTATGTCAGACCACCGTTGTTTTTGAGGATATAAGCCACTGCGTTCTCCGACCAACCCCAAATTGGTCGCCTTTCCGAGTCCAAAACGTGAGTAAGTCTCTACTAACGCTGAGGACGGCATCGCTAACGCCAGCTTTGAAACACCGACGTTACTCGACTTCTGCAGGACCCCGGTCAGGGTCAATTCGCTGTAACGAGCCACGTCTTTGATCTCATGGCCGTTAATGCGGTAAGGAATCGTATTCAGAACGGTATTTTCATTGACGATGCCGCGCTGCAGCGCAGTCATCACTACCATCGGTTTAACGGTGGAACCCGGCTCGAACACGTCGGTGATCGCCCGGTTACGCATCGCATCTTTTGCGGTGCCGGTAAAGTTGTTCGGGTTGTAGGACGGGCTGTTAGCCATCGCTAACACTTCACCAGTGCTGACATCCACCAGCACGGCGCTACCTGATTCCGCTTTGTTAAAGGCCACGGCGTTGTTCAGCTCGCGGTAGACCAGCGCCTGCAAGCGCTCATCAATGCTCAGCGCCAGGTTATGCGCTGCCTGACTGTCCGTTGAAGAGATATCTTCAATGACACGTCCATAGCGGTCTTTACGTACGATTCGCTCGCCCGGCTGGCCGGTTAGCCACTTATCAAAGCTTTTTTCAACGCCCTCAATCCCCTGGCTGTCGACGTTAGTGAAGCCAATGAGGTGAGCGGTTACTTCGCCGGAAGGATAATAACGACGTGATTCCTCACGCAGATGGATCCCCGGGAGTTTGAGTTTTCGGATGTAGTCCGCCATGTCAGGGTTCACCTGACGTGCCAGATAGATAAAACGCCCTTTCGGGTTAGTGTTTACGCGAGATGCAAGCTGATCCAGCGGCATCTTCAGGGCATCCGACAGCGCTTTCCAGCGGTTGTCGAGCGTGATACCGCCAGCGTCGTGCAGCTCTTTAGGGTCGGCCCAGATAGCCTTCACGGGCACGCTCACCGCCAGCGGGCGGCCCGAACGGTCGGTAATCATTCCGCGGGATGTGGAGACTTCCTGTACGCGAAGGGAGCGCATGTCCCCCTGGCGAACCAGCATGTCAGGCGCGACAATCTGCAACCACGCCACGCGTCCCAGCAGGAAACCCAGCGCCAGTAAAATACAGCCGCAAAGCAACGCAAAACGCCAACTGATAAAGTTGGCCTGTTCTTCCTGACGTTTTGGTTTTAGCGTTTTTGCCGCTGCTCTCATGCGTCGCGTTTTCCCTTATTTTTGTACTACGATATTTTCCTGTGAAGGATCAACATGCTGCAGCTGCAGCTTTTCTGTTGCGATCCGTTCAACCCGGCTGTGATCGCCGAGCGCGTTTTCTTCAAGGATCAGATTTCGCCATTCAATATCCAGTGCATCGCGTTCCAGTACCATCTGCTCGCGTTGCGCCGTTAATAAACGAGTATGGTGAGCCGTTGTGACGACCGTTACAGCCGTCACGATGATGCAAATGAACAAGCAGAGTGGCAGCTTCCCAAACCGCAAAAGATCGTCGCCGATCACGCCAGGCAAGGCATGGCGCTCGTTGCTTCCTAACGAATCCTTAACTTTGCTTAGGGTCTCTGTCACTCTGCTGATCATGCGTTCGTCCTCTCTGCTACACGCAGCACTGAACTACGGGCACGTGGATTCTCTGCCACCTCTTCTTCGCCCGGCATCAACTTGCCTAATGCTCGCAACTGACGGCCACCCAGTTTCCTGAGTTGTTCTTCCGTCATCGGCAGCCCCGCAGGAACCTGTGGACCGCGGCTTTGTTCACGCATGAAGCGTTTCACAATGCGGTCTTCCAGTGAATGGAAGCTGATGATGGATAACCGCCCACCCGGGGCCAGCACGTCGAGCGAGCTTTTTAGCGCCAGCTCTATTTCCTCCAGTTCACTGTTTACCCAGATGCGAACCGCCTGGAAGGTACGGGTCGCGGGATGTTTGTGTTTATCCTTCACCGGTGTTGCAGCGGCAATGACCTCGGCCAGCTCTTTGGTACGGGTCATTGGCTCAACGCGGTTACGCTCAACGATGGCACGCGCAATACGTTTGCCAAAACGTTCCTCGCCGAAGGTTTTGATCACCCAGGCAATATCCGCTTCATCCGCCGTTTGTAACCACTCTGCGGCAGACTGACCGCGGGTAGGATCCATACGCATGTCCAGCGGACCATCACGCATAAAGGAGAAGCCGCGTTCAGCGTCATCAAGCTGTGGTGAAGAGACGCCAAGATCGAGAAGAATTCCGTCGATCTTGCCCGTCAGGCCGCGCTCAGCAACATAGTCTGCGAGCGCAGAGAAAGGTCCATGCACGATGGAAAAACGTGGGTCATCGATGGTTTGTGCAACGGCAATCGCCTGCGGATCGCGATCGATTGCCAGCAGACGTCCTTCCGCTCCAAGCTGGGAGAGGATTAAACGCGAGTGACCACCGCGACCAAAAGTGCCATCAATGTAGATGCCGTCCGGACGAATATTCAGGCCGTTAACGGCCTCATCCAGCAACACCGTTGTATGTTTATAATTTTCCATCATATTTATAGAGACAAGTCCTGCAGCCGTTCCGATAATGTCGCGGAATCAGACTGCTCAGCGTCGATATCTTCCTTGACCTGTTGATACCAGGTCGTTTCATCCCACAGTTCAAACTTGTTGAACTGCCCGACCAGCATCACTTCTTTGGTCAGACCGGCATGTTGCCGCAACACAGGCGCAATCAGTAATCGCCCTGCGCTATCCATCTGACACTCACTGGCATGCCCCAACAACAACCGTTGTACACGGCGTTCCTGCGGGTTCATGCTCGACAGTCGCGACAGCTTTTGCTCAATAATTTCCCATTCAGGCAGGGGGTAAAGCAGCAGGCAGGGGGAGTTGATGTCAATGGTGCACACCATTTGACCTGAAGCGTTCTCAATCAGCTGGTCGCGGTATCGTGTTGGAACCGATAAACGCCCTTTGCTGTCGAGATTGACTAACGTTGCTCCACGGAACATGCCAGCCTCACCCCTCCTCACCACTTTAACCCACAAATTCCCACCTAAAGGAGTTTACGGAGCGATGGAAAAGCTTGTCAAGCCAGGACTCTCTCTCTATCAAGCCGAAAGGGCTCTATTTACAGAGATAAACGGACCTGGTTAATAACTGCACAACTGGCGAGGCAAAATTAACGTTATGAATATTTGTAAGAAAAAATCCGAATATGCACACTAGCGTTAAAGCTCACTCAATATCATCGCAGGGAAATATAAAGTGTCAGTTTGCGACGCGGGCAGCATTTTAAGACATATTCTCAGGGGATGACAGCGCCAGATTCATCGCGGCACTGCGCGAGTGTGCTTGCAGACGTACAAGCTGGCAGGGAGGATGAAAAAACGTCTGAATATTCATCGACCGAATAGGGTTTGTAACAAAATAATACAAAAACAGCGATTAAAAATCGTATAAATGTTCTTTAAGCGTCAGTCTAAAAGACAAAATGAATTAAGAAAAATAGCAGAGCATGATTCTTAAGGAATTATCCTAATTTTTATCCGGGAATTACTCTTGCCAGTTATTTCATCAAAATGGGGCAGTTTTCACCACCCCCAGTGAATGCATTAATGGCGGCTCAAAATTCCGCGACGGTAGAGATTACGTTTGATACGCGTCAGACCCGGCTTGGGTTTCCGTGGCTCATCAAGGCTTGCCAGAACGATCTCCAGCACGCGCTCGGCCACGTCACGATGACGCTGGGCCACTGCCAGTACCGGGCACTGCAGGAAGTCGAGCAGCTCATTATCTCCGAAGGTTGCAATGGCCAAATCGGATGGCAGCTTCCCTTCCCGGCGCAGTGTCACATCCATCACCCCCTGCAGCAGGGCAAATGAGGTCGTGAACAGAGCCTGCGGCATCGGATGCGTTTCCAGCCATTTCTCGAACAGCTGCGCGGCCGCTTCACGCTCATAGCTGTTGGCATACAAATAGTGAACCTCACGCGGATCATCTTTCCAGGCAGTCCTGAACCCTTGTTCACGCAGGAAGCTTACGGAAAGCTCAGGCAACGCGCCAAGATACAGAACGGTTTCTGCCGGGAAGGTTCTCAGCTCCGCAGCCAGCATCTCTGCATCGTCCTGATCGGCACCGACAACGCTGGTGAAATGCTCCCTGTCCAGAGCGCGGTCCAGTGCAACGATAGGGAACGGGTCGTTCGCCCAGCGCTGATAGAACGGGTGCTCTGGTGGTAAAGAGGTTGAAACGATGATGGCATCCACCTGACGCTGAAGCAGGTGCTCAATGCAGCGCATTTCGTTATCGGGCTGGTCTTCCGAACAGGCAATCAGTAACTGATAGCCACGCTGGCGAGCCTGACGTTCAAGATAATTAGCGATACGGGTATAGCTGGTGTTTTCCAGATCGGGGATCACCAGGCCAATAGAGCGGGTGCGTCCGGCGCGTAAGCCAGCTGCGACAGCATTCGGATGGTAGTTATGCTCACGAACCACCGCCATGACTTTTTCAACGGTCTTATCGCTGACACGGTACTGCTTTGCTTTACCGTTAATCACATAGCTGGCTGTGGTTCGTGACACGCCGGCTAGCCGGGCGATTTCATCCAGTTTCACAATTGCCCCTTAAAAAAAGAAAAGAATCCATAGCCCTGTCAAGGTTATGGTTAAATCTTTTAACATCTAAACGCAGAAAAGCCTCCGCGGCAACCGCTTTTATCTGCGTTGTCGGCTGATTACACAAAAAAAAGCCCGGCTTTGGCGACCGGGCAGAAAGAGGCGAACCTTTTTTACAACTAACGCATGATTTTATCGCCGCGCGACAGGCCAACAATACCAGAGCGCGCAACCTCAACAATTTTTGCTACATCCCGCACGGATGCCAGGAAGGCATCCAGCTTATCACTCGTTCCAGCCAACTGAACCGTATATATAGAAGGCGTCACGTCAATAATTTGCCCACGGAAGATATCCGTATTGCGTTTGACCTCTTCACGCCCATAGCCAGTGGCCTGAATTTTCACCAGCATGACTTCACGCTCAACATAAGCGCCCTGCCCCAGCTCGCTCACGCGCAACACATCAACCAGCTTGTGCAGCTGTTTCTCGATCTGCTCAAGCACTTTGGCGTCGCCGACGGTCTGAATTGTCATGCGTGACAGCGTCGGATCGTCCGTCGGTGCAACGGTCAGGCTTTCGATGTTGTAGCCACGCTGTGCGAAAAGCCCGATGACGCGTGACAGTGCACCAGACTCGTTTTCCAGTAATACCGATAATATCCGGCGCATATCAGGTTCTCTCCGTTTTGCTTAACCACATTTCGTCCATACCACCACCGCGAATATGCATCGGATAAACGTGTTCTGTGCCATCGACGATGACATCCATGAATACGAGGCGGTTGTTTTTAACGTGCTCAAGCGCTTCACCGAGCTTCGTTTCCAGCTCTGCCGGATCGGTCACCCGCATGCCAACATGACCATATGCCTCAGCCAGACGAACGAAATCAGGTAGTGACGTCATGTACGACTGAGAATGACGACCAGAGTAGATCATATCCTGCCACTGCTTCACCATACCGAGGTAGCCGTTATTCAGGTTCAGCACCAGTACCGGTAGTTCATATTGCAGCGCGGTAGACAACTCCTGAATGTTCATCTGGATACTGCCATCCCCCGTCACGCAGACGACGGTTTCATTTGGCAGAGCCAGCTTCACGCCCAGCGCAGCAGGCAGGCCAAAGCCCATCGTGCCTAAACCACCCGAGTTGATCCAGTGGCGCGGTTTATCAAACGGGTAATAAAGGGCAGCAAACATCTGATGCTGACCAACGTCTGACGTCACATACGCCTCGCCTTTCGTCAGACGCCAGATCGCTTCGATGACCGCCTGCGGCTTAATATGCTCGCTTTGGGTGTCGTACTTCAGGCACTGACGTGCGCGCCACTGCTCAATTTGCTGCCACCAGTCGCGGATCTCATCCAGCGGCTGAGAGACGGTTTCCTGTGTCAGCAGATCCAGCATCTGGTCCAGCACCTGACGGGCATCCCCCACGATCGGCACATCGGCCGGCACTGTTTTTGAGATAGACGTTGGATCGATATCAATGTGCAGCACGGTGGCGTTCGGGCAATATTTTGCCAGGTTGTTGGTGGTACGATCGTCAAAGCGCACACCAACGGCAAAGATCACATCAGAATTGTGCATCGTCATGTTGGCTTCATAGGTACCGTGCATGCCCAGCATACCCAGCGCCTGACGGTGCGTGGCCGGGAATGCCCCCAGTCCCATCAACGATGACGCCACCGGCAAATTTAACGTCTCGACCAGCGTGCGTAGCTGTTCTTCACAGGCTGAGTTAACAGCACCGCCCCCGACGTAGACTACCGGTTTTTTGGCCGCCAGCAGCGTTTGCAACGCACGCTTGATCTGACCTTTGTGTCCCTGCGTCGTAGGATTGTAAGAACGCATGCTCACCGATTCCGGCCAGACATAAGGCAGCTTGTTCGCCGGGTTCAGAATATCTTTCGGCAGATCGACGACAACCGGGCCAGGACGCCCACTAGCCGCCAGCCAGAAGGCTTTTTTCAGTACACCTGGAATATCTTCGGTTTGTTTAACCAGGAAGCTGTGCTTAACAACGGGGCGCGAGATCCCCACCATGTCGCACTCCTGGAACGCATCATAGCCGATCAGCGAAGTCGCCACCTGCCCGGAGAGAATGACCAGCGGGATAGAGTCCATATACGCTGTAGCAATCCCGGTAATGGCGTTTGTCGCCCCGGGGCCAGACGTGACTAACACCACGCCCACTTCCCCCGTTGCACGGGCCAGCCCGTCCGCCATATGTACCGCCGCCTGCTCGTGGCGTACCAGAACATGGTCGATACCGCCTACCGTATGCAGCGCATCATAAATATCGAGGACTGCGCCTCCCGGGTAGCCGAACACCTGCTTCACGCCCTGGTCAATAAGCGATCGAACGACCATTTCCGCGCCAGACAACATCTCCATGCTTTGCCTCCAGGCTTTTGTTATAGACGAACAGCAGAATTCATTTCCACGCCGTCTTACGATCGGGTTAAACCGATCTTATATTTTGCAGAGTGATAGTTACCTTAACCGCTCGTTATGAGGCAGGCAATTAGCAAACCGGGGAAGGCAAGCGGCCAACAAAGCAGAAAAAACAGACATTGCGGGAGGATATGGTGAATTCGTCTGAGATTAGAGAGCGAGTTAATAAATCATCGTTTAAAAGGGAGATGAATCAGGAAATCATCTATTTTTAAGTGCCTGACAGCAGCCAGAAAAAAACGCAAACAGAATAAAATAGCATTAACTTAAAAAAACTCAGGATAAATAACACATCAGTGCCATTTATCCTGATGGGCTTATCGACGACAGACGCTAATAAGCAGCTCCTCCATCCATTGATGCCCTTTATCCCGACCTGCCGCTTCATGCCAGGAGAGATAACAGGTACGGCTATTCAGCTTCAGCGGCAATGGCAGAACTTGCAGGTCTAACTGCTCAGAAAACTCGTCCGCCAGCCAACGAGGTGCAATAGCCACCAGCTGCGTTTGTGAAACGACATTTAATACGCTGACCATTGCCATTCCCTGATAGGCAACGCTTGCCTGTTTATCAGGAGAGTCATACCACGGCAGGCTAAATGAGGCATATCTGTCGAGCGCAACAACAGCATGTTGCTCGTTATAAACGTCATTTTCCCGCAGCGGAGAATTCAGTCGGGGATGTTTTTTACTGGCAACCAGCACCATTTCATCTTTAAACAGCGGTACACAGGAAAATTCCGGGCGACGGAACTCTTCATATCCCAGAACGAACTCTGTTTCCTGGTAACGCAGCTGATGCTCTGTGTTTTGATTTAGTGATGATTTAAAAACCAGGTGAATATTTGGTGCGATCTCTTCAACTTTATTGTAAATAATGGATGTCAAATAGTTATCTAACGGACTACAGACACAAAGATGGAATACGCGCTCACTGCTGACAGGTTCAAAACCCGACCCCGGCAGTTCATTCTGAACTAATTGCAGCGCCTGACGGATAGAACCGAAGAGCTGAAATGCACGCGCAGTAGGCTGGATCCCTCGACCATAACGCACGAACAATTCGTCATTAAACATGACCTTAAGCCTGGATACAGCATTACTGACGGCGGGCTGGGACATCCCCAGCGACTGGGCTGCTCGCGTAATATTCTGCTCCTGCATAACCGCATCAAATACGGTTAACAGATTAAGATCCACAGTACGTAATTGCGGTTTAATCCCATCAGCAACCTGGATTTGTTTAATATTATTTTCTGGCATTTCTAACTCCACTGTCACGCTAAACTCCCTTTGCCAAAGTACAGTAATAAGTTCGAGAAATATGATTTACCATGCATATACGAGCAGCAAAAGAGAATTGTTTAAAATTCGGAAAATATAAAGAAAAATGCATCGAAAAAGACATTACGCACCTTCAGTAATGAAGAGATAAAAGTCAGTTCATATGATATCAATAACATTAGGATTGGCATGAAACCATAAACCAGAAAAATATACAATCACCGTTCAGGTTAATGATGACTTAAGTATTATTAAACTATTCATGTTAACCTATATCATTTACTTAACAACCGGATGCCGTAAACCGCATTCATGCTCACTGAAACCATTCACATCATTTATAAATTAATGAAATAAAACAAATTTCATATCACTGCAATAAAACACACAAATTATGTTTAATTGATACTAATTATATTTAAAGCATGACAGCACGACATTCTCAGTCCAAAAATAGACAATTAACCTGGTCGAAAAAGAAAAAACCAGCACAATTAGCTAAAGTTAATGTTCTGCTCTGGCCAGCTATCAGGCTCGTTTTACCGTGCAGGGGTTGACATGATGCGCCGTATCCAGTACCACTAAATGCATATCGTATTTAACGGGAGCACGATTCATGATTCGCACCATTCGTTTCACCAGTCTACTACTACTAAACGCATCCACTGTGCGCGGTAGACTGGCGGGCGAAATTCAGCGTTGAATCGTCACCAGTAAGACTAAAAACCCGCGCCATTGCGCGGGTTTTTTTATGCTCGTAGCAAAGCGCCCTAAGACTGACAAGGACCTAACCCATGAGCCAGCAAGTCATTATTTTCGATACAACTTTACGTGACGGTGAACAGGCATTGCAGGCGAGCCTGAGTGTGAAAGAAAAGCTGCAAATTGCGCTGGCTCTCGAACGTATGGGGGTCGACGTGATGGAGGTAGGCTTCCCTGTCTCTTCTCCGGGTGATTTTGAATCGGTACAGACCATTGCGCGTACCATTAAAAACAGCCGCGTCTGCGCCCTGGCACGCTGCGTTGAGAAAGATATCGACGTTGCTGCCGAGTCGCTGAAAGTTGCAGAAGCCTTCCGTATTCATACCTTTATTGCCACGTCGCCAATGCACATTGCGACCAAGTTGCGCAGCACGCTGGATGAGGTTATTGAACGCGCAATTTACATGGTCAAACGTGCGCGTAACTACACAGATGACGTTGAGTTCTCCTGTGAAGATGCTGGCCGTACACCCATTGACGATCTGGCGCGCGTAGTTGAAGCCGCGATCAATGCCGGTGCCAAAACTATCAATATCCCGGACACCGTCGGCTACACCATGCCGTTTGAATTCTCCAACATTATTACCGGCCTGTATGAGCGTGTGCCAAACATTGATAAAGCAATTATCTCCGTTCACACCCATGACGATCTGGGCCTGGCCGTCGGTAACGCCATTGCCGCCGTCCACGCCGGGGCGCGTCAGGTAGAAGGCGCAATGAACGGCATCGGTGAACGTGCGGGTAACTGTGCGCTGGAAGAAGTGATCATGGCGATCAAGGTGCGCAAAGACATCATGAACGTACACACCCGCATCAATCACAATGAAATCTGGCGCACCAGCCAGACTGTCAGCCAGATTTGCAACATGCCAGTTCCTGCTAACAAAGCCATTGTCGGCACTGGCGCATTCGCACACTCCTCGGGTATCCACCAGGACGGGGTGCTGAAAAACCGCGAAAACTACGAAATCATGACCCCGGAATCTATCGGCCTGAACCAGGTTCAGCTGAACCTGACCTCCCGCTCCGGCCGTGCCGCGGTGAAACACCGTATGGAAGAGATGGGTTATAAGGACAGCGACTACAACATGGATCAGCTGTATGACGCCTTCCTGAAATTGGCCGACAAAAAAGGCCAGGTGTTTGATTACGATCTGGAAGCCCTGGCTTTCATCAACAAACAGCAGGAAGAGCCAGAGCACTTCCGTCTGGATTACTTCAGCGTGCAGTCCGGCTCCAGCGATATCGCTACCGCGTCGGTCAAACTGGCCTGCGGCGACGAAGTTACAGCCGAAGCGGCCAACGGTAATGGCCCAGTCGACGCCATCTACCGGGCGATTAACCGCGTCACAGGGTACGACGTGGAACTGGTCAAATATGATCTGACGGCTAAAGGTCAGGGGGAAAATGCCCTGGGTCAGGTGGATATCGTCGTCAACCACAATGGTCGCCGCTTCCACGGCGTGGGTCTCGCAACCGACATCGTTGAATCGTCCGCAAAAGCGATGGTGCACGTCCTGAACAATATCTGGCGCGCCGCCGAAGTCGAAAAAGAGTTGCAACGCAAAGCTCAGAATAAAGAGAACAACAAGGAAACCGTGTAATGTCGAAGAATTACCATATTGCTGTGTTGCCGGGTGACGGTATTGGCCCGGAAGTGATGGCACAGGCGCTGAAAGTACTGGAAGCCGTTCGTTCGCGTTTTGCGATGAAAATTACCACCAGCCACTACGACGTGGGCGGTATTGCTATCGACAATCACGGTACGCCGCTGCCAAAAGCGACCGTCGAAGGCTGCGAAAATGCCGACGCCGTCCTGTTTGGTTCCGTGGGAGGCCCGAAATGGGAACATCTGCCTCCCGCAGAGCAACCTGAGCGCGGCGCGCTGTTGCCACTGCGTAAGCATTTCAAACTGTTCAGCAACCTGCGTCCGGCAAAGCTGTACCAGGGTCTGGAAGAGTTCTGCCCGCTGCGCGCGGATATCGCGGCCAATGGCTTCGACATTCTGTGCGTACGTGAACTGACCGGCGGTATCTATTTTGGCCAACCAAAAGGCCGTGAAGGCAGCGGACAGCATGAGAAAGCCTTTGATACCGAGGTGTATCACCGTTTTGAAATTGAACGCATTGCCCATATCGCGTTTGAGTCTGCACGTAAACGCCGTCATAAAGTGACGTCTATCGATAAAGCGAACGTTCTGCAGTCTTCCATTTTGTGGCGTGAGATTGTCAGTGAAATCGCCAAAGAGTATCCGGACGTTGAGCTGACGCATATGTACATTGATAACGCGACCATGCAGCTGATTAAAGATCCGTCCCAGTTTGACGTGCTGCTGTGCTCCAACCTGTTCGGCGACATCCTGTCGGACGAGTGCGCGATGATCACCGGCTCAATGGGCATGTTGCCTTCCGCCAGCCTGAATGAAGAAGGGTTTGGCCTGTATGAACCTGCGGGCGGCTCTGCTCCGGATATTGCCGGCAAAAATATCGCCAACCCGATTGCGCAGATCCTCTCTCTGGCCCTGCTGCTGCGCTACAGCCTTGATGCAGGCGATGCAGCCGCTGCTATTGAAAGCGCCGTGAATCGTGCGTTAGAAGAAGGTGTCCGTACCGGTGATTTAGCACGCGGCGCGGCAGCAGTCAGTACCGATGAAATGGGCGATATCATTGCCCGCTATGTTGCTGAAGGGGTGTAATCATGGCGAAGACGTTATATGAAAAATTGTTTGATGCGCACGTTGTCTACGAGGCACCAAACGAAACCCCGCTGCTGTACATCGACAGGCATCTGGTGCATGAAGTGACCTCCCCACAGGCATTTGACGGACTGCGTGCGCACAAGCGCCCGGTACGTCAGCCGGGTAAAACCTTCGCGACAATGGATCACAACGTCTCCACCCAGACCAAAGATATCAATGCGTCGGGTGAGATGGCACGTATCCAGATGCAGGAACTGATTAAGAACTGCAACGAGTTTGGCGTTGAACTGTACGACCTGAACCATCCGTACCAGGGCATCGTCCACGTGATGGGGCCAGAACAGGGCATTACCCTGCCGGGTATGACCATCGTCTGTGGTGACTCCCATACCGCGACACACGGTGCATTTGGCGCACTGGCGTTCGGTATTGGTACATCTGAAGTTGAACATGTTCTGGCAACGCAAACCCTGAAACAGGGTCGTGCCAAAACCATGAAGATTGAAGTGAAGGGCAAAGCCGCCCCGGGCATCACCGCCAAAGACATTGTGCTGGCCATCATCGGTAAAACAGGTAGCGCAGGTGGTACTGGCCACGTGGTGGAATTCTGCGGTGAAGCTATCCAGGCGCTGAGCATGGAAGGTCGTATGACCCTGTGCAACATGGCCATTGAAATGGGGGCCAAAGCAGGCCTGGTCGCGCCAGACGAAACGACCTTTAACTATGTGAAAGGGCGTTTGCACGCACCAAAAGACCAGAATTACGTCGATGCCGTTGAATACTGGAAAACCCTGAAAACCGACGACGGTGCAACCTTTGATACCGTTGTTACCCTGCAGGCGGAAGAGATTGCCCCACAGGTTACCTGGGGAACGAACCCAGGCCAGGTCATTTCCGTGAATGACACCATCCCTGACCCGGCCTCTTTCACCGATCCGGTCGAACGCGCCAGCGCAGAAAAAGCACTGGCCTATATGGGACTGAAACCGGGCGTGCCAGTGACCGATGTGACCATTGATAAAGTGTTTATCGGCTCTTGCACCAACTCACGCATTGAAGATTTACGCGCTGCGGCAGAGATTGCCAAAGGCCGCAAAGTCGCTCCGGGCGTGCAGGCGCTGGTCGTGCCTGGCTCCGGCCCTGTGAAAGCGCAGGCGGAAGCAGAAGGCCTGGACAAGATCTTTATCGAAGCGGGCTTCGAGTGGCGCTTGCCTGGCTGCTCCATGTGTCTGGCGATGAACAATGACCGCCTGAACCCGGGCGAGCGTTGTGCCTCCACCAGCAACCGTAACTTTGAAGGCCGTCAGGGCCGCGGTGGGCGTACCCATCTGGTCAGCCCGGCAATGGCCGCTGCGGCGGCAGTCACCGGCCACTTCGCCGATATTCGCAGCCTGAAATAAGGAGACAATCATGGCAGAGAAATTTACCCAACATACGGGTCTGGTTGTCCCACTGGATGCAGCCAACGTCGATACCGATGCGATCATTCCTAAGCAGTTTTTGCAGAAAGTCACCCGCACCGGTTTTGGCGCGCACCTGTTTAACGACTGGCGTTTCCTGGATGACAAAGGCGAAGTCCCTAACCCGGAATTCGTCCTGAACTTCCCGGAATACAAAGGTGCATCGATTCTGCTGGCGCGGGAAAACTTTGGCTGTGGCTCTTCCCGTGAACATGCGCCCTGGGCACTGACCGACTACGGCTTTAAAGTGGTTATTGCCCCGAGCTTTGCCGATATCTTCTACGGCAACAGCTTCAACAACCAGCTGCTGCCGGTGACGCTGAGCGACGAGCAGGTAGACGAGCTGTTCGCTCTGGTTAAGGCTAATCCCGGTATTGCGTTTGAAGTGGATCTGGAAGCAGAAGTGGTCAAGGCGGGTGAGAAGACCTACAGCTTCAGTATTGATGCATTCCGTCGTCACTGCATGTTAAACGGTCTGGACAGCATTGGTCTGACGCTGCAACACGAAGATGCCATTGCCGCATACGAACATAAACAACCTGCGTTTATGAATTAAACATCTGGCCCGCAGTGTATCCTGCGGGTCAGATCTTCCGCCGCCCTTCCCCGTTTTTTTCTCGCATGCAAGAACCTGGCAGAAATAATCACGCCAATCACATTATATTTAAGGTGAATTTAATAAACATTTTGCATAATAACCTACATATCAGGTTACTACGTGAAACAGTATGAAAAAACAAAATAGCAATGAGTCTCAACTCCGTTCTCATGAAATACATAAATGCACATTAATCAGCGTGATCGTCAATATATTCCTGACGAGTTTTCAAATCGTTGCCGGTTTATTTTCCGGTTCGCAGGGGTTAATTGCTGATGGTATTCATTCTCTTTCCGATTTATCCTCTGACTTTGTCGTTCTGATTGCCAATAAAAAAAGCCAGAAAGCCTCTGATACCGATCATCACTATGGTCACCTCCGTTTTGAAAACGGTGCAAAGCTGATTATCGGGGTTATCTTATTTCTGGTCGGTGCCGGAATGCTCTGGTCTGCGGGCAATAAGCTGCTACACCCCGAGACACATCAGGTCGTCAAAGGGGCGGCTCTGTGGGTCGCCATACTGGCTCTGTTGATTAAAGAGGGGCTGTTCAGATACATGTACGCAACGGGGAAACGCATTCAGTCATCGCTGCTTATTGCCAATGCCTGGCACGCGCGTTCCGACGCGGCCTCGTCTGTTGTTGTTGCCATCGGTATTGCCGGTAATTTACTGGGTTTCCACTCTATGGATCTGGTTGCCGCACTGATTGTCGGTATTTTTATCGCCCACATGGGGTATAAATTCTCTGCCGATGCCCTCCATGATTTGATGGATCGCTCGCTTGAGCCAGACATGGAACACGAAATCAGAACGTGCCTGTTATCTACAGAAGGTGTTATTAACATTCACGATTTAAAAACCCGCAAGATGGGTGATTTAGCCCTGGTCGATGTTCATCTGGAAGTAAATGGAAAATTAAGCGTAAAAGAAGGACATGATATTGCCGTCAATGCCAGAAACAGAGTCATGAGCAAATTTAACGTGCTTAATGTGATGACGCATATCGATCCTGCGCATTAACGCGTATTGATGCAAACAGTGTGACCGACATTTTCTGGCGTTAAGGTTTCGTTAATTAATAGACGTCACACTGCATCACATTAGCTCTCTCATCATTGAGGTAAATAGCGATGACCCCAACAATACGCAGTACGCTTCCACATAAAGAAACGCCTTTTCTTCGCGTACTGCACATCATTGTTGCAGTGCTGGTACTGGCTCAGATTATCAATTCTAACTACACCGTAAGTGAAGCACTCAGTGAATCTGGTTTCACGAGTATCGTCACCTGGATACATGTCATCTCAGGCTTTGGGTTAATTTTCTGCGGTATTGCTATGATGGCGTGGATGTTAACGCAACGTGGATTTAAATATTACTACGCCTGGATGACGCTGGATTTCCGCGGGATCGTTGACGACATTCGCACCCTGACACAACGCCAGCTCCCGGATGCCCACGCTGGCGGTATGGCCGCAACGGTGCAGGGTTTAGGCGTGCTGGCTCTGCTGGGTGTTGCCGTCTGTGGCGCAGCCTGGTTCGTACTGAACGCAACGATCGGGCCCGTCTCCTCTCTTACCGAGTCGGTACTGGATCTGCATAAATTCCTGACGGTCTTTATCGAAACCTATTTCTGGGCACACGGCTTTATGGGGATAGCCCATATGTACCTGACATTACGCGCACAGCGGAAATATCAGTACTCAGAATAATGCAGTAACAGGCATATTCTCTGAGCCAGAACGGTTTCTGGCTCAGACCTTCGCAACAGGCTACACGTCTTTCACACGGCAGGTCAGCAGGAGCGTCACGACCGAGATTGCCGCAATCATCCAGTACACCGCCGCATGCCCATAGCTTTGCGACAGCGCACCCTGAATCACCCCCGCCAGAATCACCCCGGTTGAAATACTGTTCGTAAACAATGTTGTCGCAGAGCCTGCGCGTCCCGGCATCAGATCCTGGAACCAGAGCATACCAATCCCGGCGACAATCCCGATAAATACCGCATTAAACAGCTGTAATATCAGTAGTGCTTCGCGCGAGTGAAAGAAGATAAGCCCCAGATAGAACAACACTCCTGCCGCGACAGCAATGACCATCATCTTACGTTTTCCTGAACGCTTAACGTAATACCCGGCCAGAATCATCGCCGGAATTTCCAGACCCGCGGCGGTACCCATCAAGATCCCGGCAAGCTTATCCGGTAACCCCAGATCGCTGCTGATCCACAATGGCATATCAATGATGTACATCGTGTTGCAGGTCCACATCAGCGTGGAGGCAATAAACAGCATACGGACATTTTTATCCTGCCAGCCGCTCGCCTGCGTAGCGGGTCTGTCCGCCACCGGCTCAATGCGAGCCACCGAAGGCAGGGCAAATGCCACTAACACCAGGCTGATGACAAAAATCCCGGCGGCGATGGAAAACATGGTGGTAAAGCCATAATTCAGCGCCAGCATAAACGCCAGCGGCGGGCCAATCACCCACGCCAGAGAGAGCTGCGCACGCATGACCGAGCTGAACATCACCACTTCACGCGCGGAGTTATCCGCATATTCACGAGCCAGCGCGAACAGCTGTGGCATGGCGGTATTAGCCAGAGATGCCAGCAGAACACCACAGGTGATGAGCGTAAGGTAATGACGATTGAACGCAAACAGCAGCGCATTCCCGACGGCCATTGCGCAGCAAAACAGGATCAGTTTGCGGCGATCGCCCTGGCTGTCCGAGCGTTTCGCCAGCCACAGGCTGACCAGGATCCCGGCAATGGCGTTGACGGTATAAAACAGGCCAATCCAGAACGGTTGCGCCCCCACCTCGCGGCTCAGAAACAGGCTCAGCGTCGGTGCCTGAAGCGCCCCCGCCACACCCATCATAAAGGCCACCAGCATAAAAGCGGCATACACGCCATTCAGGCGTCGCCCCATCGTCATCAACCAGAGCATGCGCAAATCCTTGTCAAAGCGAATCGAAATTGGGTGAAATAGTAAACGAAAAAAGCCAGCAAAAACATTTTGCTGGCGGGTGATTAGCACCAATACTCAGTCACACATGATCGAGGTGAGTTAGCGAGAAAAGGTCGTTTTCGTAACGTCCCACTGCATCAATTCTTCCAGCGTTCTCAGCCGTTGATCTGCACACTGACGGGCCAGCCAGGACACTCCTTTTGTCGCTGAAAAGTACTGCTGATAAAACTGACGTGCGGTAGACCTCTTCATAATTTACCTCCTCACTTCATCGGGAAGAATTATTGGCCTAATATAGGGATTAATAAATTGCTGATTTTTTGTCAGGAGTTCCCCTTTTATGCCTTCTGGTCGTCTGCAACAACAATTCATCCGCCTCTGGCAGTGCTGCGAGGGGCAGTCGAAGGAGACTACGCTGAACGAGCTGGCCGACCTGCTGAACTGCTCTCGTCGCCATATGCGAACGCTGCTCAACACCATGCAGCAACAGGGCTGGTTAAACTGGGAGGCCGAGGCCGGACGCGGCAAGCGCTCGCGTCTGACCTTTCTCTACACCGGGCTGGCGTTGCAGCAACAACGCGCGGAAGACCTGCTTGAACAGGACAGAATCGACCAACTGGTACAGCTGGTGGGCGACAAAGCGGCAGTACGCCAGATGCTGGTTTCCCATCTCGGGAGAAGTTTTCGTCAGGGTCGCCACATCCTGCGGGTGCTCTACTATCGTCCGATGAAAAACCTGTTACCCGGTACGGCGTTGCGCCGTTCAGAAACCCATATGGCCCGGCAAATATTCAGCGGCCTGACGCGCATAAATGAGGAAAACGGGGAACTGGAAGCCGATGTCGCGCACCACTGGCAGCAACTTTCTCCCCTGCACTGGCGCTTCTTTTTACGTCCTGGTATTCATTTCCACCACGGCCGTGAGCTGGAGATCAGCGACGTCATCAATTCGCTTCAGCGGGCATGCACTCTTCCTCTTTATGGCCACATATCGCGGATCCACTCCCCTACGGCATGGACTGTTGATATCGAACTGTCCGAGCCTGACCAGTGGCTTCCGTGGCTAATGGGCTATATCCCGTCGATGATCCTGCCGCGTGAATGGGATTCCCTGCCCCATTTTGCCAGCCAGCCCGTGGGAACAGGACCTTACGCGGTAACGCGCAATACCAACAACCAGCTGAAAATTCGCGCCTTTGACGACTACTTTGGTTATCGCGCGCTGATCGACGAAGTCAACGTCTGGGTTCTGCCTGAAATCAGCGAGGAGCTGAGCTGCGGATTAACGCTGGAAGGGTCAACCGAAGGAGAAAAAGCGGTTGAAAGCCGTCTGGAAGAGGGCTGCTATTACCTGCTGTTTGACGCCCGCAGCCACCGAGGTGCCAGCCGCGACGTGCGCAGATGGGTGAGCCACGTGCTTTCCCCGGCCAATCTTATCTATCAGGCGGAGGAGCAATACCAGACTTACTGGTTCCCGGCCTACGGTCTGCTCCCGCGCTGGCATCACGCCCGACCGGTTCACGGCGAAAAGCCCGCCGGACTGGAGTCGATCACCCTGACCTATTATCGCGACCACGTGGAACACCGCTTTATCGCCCGCATCATGAGCAAGCTGCTGGCTGCCGAAGGCGTTCAACTGGACATCCAGGAAATAGATTATGATGAATGGCATCGCGGGGAGATAGTCAGCGATATCTGGCTGAACAGCGCCAACTTTACCCTGCCACTCGATTTCTCACTCTTTTCGCACCTGTATGAAGTTCCGCTGATCCAACACTGCATTGACCGGGACTGGCAGCAGGACGCCGCACAGTGGCGCGCGGGAGAAATGAACCTGGCCTCATGGTGCCAGCAGTTGCTGGCGCAACAGGCGATTGTGCCGCTCATCCACCACTGGCTGATGATTCAGGGTCAGCGCAGTATGCGTGGCTTACGGATGAACACCCTGGGCTGGTTTGATTTCAAATCCGCCTGGTTTGCCCCACCGGAACCATAACACTTTCGTAATATTCGCCAAATCATTACAATACCGCCGTTCTCAACGGGGTGCTGCATCACTGATGTGCGCTGAGATAATACCCGTCGAACCTGATCCGGATAACGCCGGCGAAGGGATTTGAGGCTGTCGCTCAAAATCCTTTGCCACTCAACTTTGAGGTGCAAAGTGTTAAAAAAAATTCTTCCCCTTCTGGTGCTGTTTGCGCTGCCTGCTGTTGCGAAGCCCGTCCTGACGGTCTACACCTATGACTCCTTCTCTGCCGACTGGGGCCCTGGCCCGGCGGTGAAAAAAGCCTTTGAAGCCGACTGCAACTGCGAGCTGAAGTTCGTAGCGCTGGAGGATGGCGTTTCACTGCTTAACCGTCTGCGCATGGAAGGGAAAAACAGCAAAGCCGACGTGGTGCTCGGTCTGGATAACAACCTGCTGGATGCGGCGTCGCAAACCAGACTGTTTGCCAAAAGCGGTGTCGCCACCGATGCCGTCAACGTCCCTGGTGGCTGGAAAAACGATACCTTTGTCCCGTTCGATTACGGCTACTTTGCTTTTGTCTATGACAAAAACAAGCTGAAGAACCCACCGAAAAGCCTGAAAGAGCTGGTTGAAAGCGACCAGAAATGGCGCGTGATTTATGAAGATCCGCGCACCAGTACGCCAGGCCTGGGCCTGCTGCTGTGGATGCAGAAAGTCTACGGTGACAAAGCGCCGGAAGCATGGCAGAAACTGGCGGCGAAAACCGTCACCGTCACCAAAGGCTGGAGCGAAGCGTATGGCCTGTTCCTGAAGGGAGAAAGTGACCTGGTGCTCAGCTACACGACCTCTCCGGCCTACCACATTATTGCCGAGAAGAAGGACAACTACGCCGCTGCTGATTTTGCGGAAGGTCACTACCTTCAGGTGGAAGTTGCAGCACGTACCGCCGCCAGTAAACAGCCAGAACTGGCCGAGAAGTTCCTGAAATTTATGGTTTCTCCGGCGTTCCAGAATACGATCCCGACGGGCAACTGGATGTACCCGGTGACCAATGTGGCCCTGCCAGCGGGCTTTGATACGCTGTCTAAACCGCAAACCTCACTGGAGTTTACGCCGCAACAGGTCGCCGCACAGCGTGCTGCATGGGTAAGTGAATGGCAACGCGCAGTCAGCCATTAATTCCCGGCTGGTTACTTCCCGGACTGCTCGCTGCCGTATTGATGGTAGCGGTCAGTCTGGGGGCATTTCTTGCGTTGTGGTTAAACGCACCAGAAAGCGACGTGCTCACACTCTGGCATGACAGCTATCTCTGGCATGTTATCCGTTTCTCCTTCTGGCAGGCATTTCTCTCTGCGCTGCTGTCGGTTTTCCCGGCGATCTTCCTGTCCCGGGCACTTTATCGCAGGCGTTTTCCTGGCAGACAGGCACTTCTGCGCCTGTGCGCTATGACGCTGATCCTGCCCGTTCTGGTGGCCGTATTCGGTATTCTGAGCGTCTATGGACGCCAGGGCTGGCTGGCCTCACTCTGTAACCTGCTTGGTCTGGAGTGGACATTCTCCCCTTACGGACTGAAGGGTATTCTGCTGGCGCATATCTTTTTCAATATGCCGATGGCGACAAGGCTCTTTTTGCAGGCGCTGGAGAATATTCCCGGCGAGCAGCGCCAGCTGGCTGCACAGCTCGGCATGCACGGCTGGTCGTTCTTCCGTTTTGTCGAATGGCCGTGGCTGCGCAGGCAAATCCCCCCCGTTGCGGCGCTGATCTTTATGCTCTGCTTTGCCAGTTTTGCCACCGTACTTTCACTCGGTGGCGGGCCGCAGGCAACGACCATTGAGCTGGCGATTTATCAGGCGTTAAATTTCGACTACGACCCCGGACGTGCGGCGCTGCTGGCGATAGTACAGATGGCATGCTGCCTTGTCCTGGTGCTCCTCAGCCAGCGGCTGAGTAAAGCCATTCCACCCGGTAGTAACCAGATAGCAGGCTGGCGCGATCCGCAGGACAGCCTGTACAGCCGCATTACCGATTTTATCCTCATCACGCTGGCGCTGATGCTTCTGCTGCCGCCGCTGATGGCCGTCATCGTCGATGGTCTGAACATCAATCTGGTGTCCGTTTTGCAACAGCCCATGCTCTGGCAAGCCACCTGGACTTCGCTGCGGATCGCACTGGCCGCAGGCATGCTGTGCGTCATTCTGACCATGATGTTGCTGTGGAGTAGCCGTGAACTCTATGCCCGCCATGCGCAAAAAGCCGGGCAAGCGCTGGAACTCACGGGGATGCTGATTCTGGCCATGCCGGGCATTGTTTTGGCTACCGGCTTCTTTTTACTGTTCAACAGCACCATTGGTTTGCCGGAAAGCGCTGACGGCATCGTCATCTTTACCAATGCCCTGATGGCAATCCCTTACGCTCTCAAGGTGCTGGAAACCCCGATGCGTGACGTCAACAGCCGCTACAGCTTACTGTGCCAGTCGCTTGGTATGCAGGGCTGGCAACGGCTAAAGGTCGTCGAGCTGCGCGCACTAAAGCGCCCGCTGGCACAGGCGCTGGCGTTCGCCTGTGTGCTATCGATTGGTGATTTTGGCGTCGTGGCTCTCTTCGGCAATGAAGATTTCCGTACACTGCCATACTGGCTGTATCAGCAAATTGGCTCCTACCGTAGCCAGGATGGTGCCGTCACGGCGCTATTACTGCTGCTGCTGTGTTTTGCGTTATTTACCGCTATCGAAAAACTCCCGGGGCGTGATGTTAAAACTGATTGATGTAACCTGGCTCTATCAGCACCTGCCAATGCGTTTCACCCTTTCCGTGCATCAAGGGGAAATGATTGCAATCCTTGGCCCCAGCGGAGCAGGAAAGAGTACCTTGCTCAATCTGATCGCCGGTTTTCTGCAACCGGCAAGCGGGTCAATACTGATTGAAAACGGTGACCATTCCCACACTCCACCGGCTAAGCGTCCTGTCTCGATGCTGTTTCAGGAAAATAACCTGTTCACGCATCTGACGGTACGGCAAAACATCGCGCTGGGGATGGATCCGGGGCTGAAGCTGAACGACGCACAGCGACAGAAGCTGGAGATCATTGCCGCGCAAATGGGGATCACCGACTTGATTGACCGGCTGCCAGGAGAGCTTTCCGGCGGCCAGCGTCAGCGTGTGGCGCTGGCCCGCTGTCTGGTGCGTGAGCAGCCAATACTGCTGCTGGACGAACCGTTCTCGGCACTCGACCCGGCCCTGCGCCAGGAGATGCTTTCTCTGGTGAAGGACGTCTGCCAGCGCCAGCAGCTTACGATGCTGATGGTTTCGCACAGTATCGAAGATGCTGCACGGATTGCACCGCGATCGGTGGTCATTGCTGACGGGCGAATTGCATGGGATGGAGAGACAGAAGCACTGTTAAGCGGAAAAACCAGCGCCTCGGAATTACTGGGGATCAAACCGTAGGCCGGGCAAACGAAGCACCGCCCGGCACCCCGTTAACGGCTGACGACTTTCAATAAAATGTCCCCATAAACCGGCATCAGCGGATGACGAATCAGCGCCACCAGCGCCACTATCGCAATTCCCAGGGTCAGCGGTGCCAGCCACAACAGGCGGGGGCGTGGAAGATAGCGCGTCAGGCGATCCACTCCCGCTTTGCCGCTACGCCACAGCCGCCAGCACAGCCATGCCGCCAGCCACAACAGGACAGCCGCAGCCAGTAACAGCCATTTAAACTGACCGCTTTGCGCATCGACAGGAATATCAATTGCCGCACCGGCCAGGATCCCCGGCAGGAAGTAGAACGGCGGCCAGAATACGCAGCCGATAATATTGGGTAACACAAATTTGGAGACAGGCAGATCCAGCATCCCGGCTACCATTGGCACCAGCGGACGCGTTGGCCCGACAAAACGCCCCACGAGGATAGTGAACATACTGTGCTGATGCAGCGCGTGTTCGGTTTTATCCAGCAACGCTTTGTTCTTTTTCATGAACGACCAGCGATGCAATGGCTTCTTAAAGCGCCAGCCCAGCCAGAAGGAGATCCAGTCTCCGAGCAAGCAGCCGACGATCCCGGCCATCCACGCCTGCCAGAAGTTGACTTCACCGCTGCCGATAAGCGCGCCAAGCCCCGCCATCATCACGGTGCCGGGTAAAATCAGCCCGACAAGCGCCAGGGATTCCAGGAACGCCACCAGCGCAACGGCGATGAGTGAGTACATAACGGACTGGGTGATAAAATGTTCCAGCAATGCCTGCATAACTATTCCGGTCAGAAAACGAAGCAGGGATTCTGCAAAGAGCCCCTCACCACGTCAAGACAACAATTGTCTGAATAGTTTACTGGCAGTTATGAAACTTCACCTGACCGTTTATCTTATTTTACGTTTCA